>JAUUYJ010000230.1 GCA_030588275.1 Candidatus Zixiibacteriota bacterium
CTATTTAATTAATCAATCAATCCCATTGATTGATTTTCTTACTTCTAAGATTCAAGCATTTCGACATTAGCTCTTGGCACAATCGCCTTTTTGCCATCATCAAACTCGACTTCCAGAACACGCGCTTTGGAGCCTGATTCCAATTCGGCCAATTCCGGCGGCAACGAGACAACTTTTCCAAGCATACCAAAATAAGGATGACGAATAACTCTGACCGGTGAACCGGTCTGAAGTCCCATCTCACGGAAATCATCGACATCATCTTTATCATTTATATCGCGGTCAAAAGGAATAATAACTTCGGGGCGAATAACTCCGGCACGAATCTGCGTGGCACCGTTGATACAGGCGAGTTTGCCCTCTTTGGATTTTAGCAATTCAAAAGTAGTGCCGGCCATATTGATTTGACCAAAACCTTCGGTAACCACCAGCGTGACACCGATCTCTTCAGAGCCGGTAATAGCGACACCGATATCGTATCCGAGAAAATCGCGAAGATCCTTGTCGTCAAAACCTCCGACCACTATTCCGGCGGCGCCGACTTTGGCCGCTTTTTTGATAGCATCAGCGGTCACCATCGAACCACCAACGATAACTTTGTCTTTACAATCATCGCTGATCTCTTTATCAGTCAGAACCGATGCGTTATTTTCAACCACAACCTTGATCTCACCATGAGTCTCGCCGCCGATTCCAAAAATACCCTGAACAAAAGAACTCCAGGTTGTTATGGCGACACCCTCTTTTTCAAAAACCTCGGTTACTTCACCGGTGACATAAGCCTTAACCTCGACCGGTATCGGTTGCCCGCGAAGTAAGACCTGTCCGGTAATATTGGAGACAGATTCAACCGTCCCGCTCACATGAGATTTCTCCGATTGCGAAAGAAACGAAAGACCGAGAAAACCTTTTGTTTTTGCCAGAATTTCACCCACTTCGATACTGTCGCCTTTTTTCTTCAGCATCACCTCGTCCATATCCTCTGGAGGAATACCAAGTTTGTTGGCGATGTTTACCGGATCGACTTTGCCCGGCAGGTGCGTCTGTGCCACAACATCGTCGGGATTAACCTTGTCACCTTTTTTGACGATGACATTACCTTTTAACGGAAGTATTCGGTTTTTGGTTACCAGAAGTTTATCGGTTACCTTTAAACCAGGTGTATATGCATGACCCATATTATTGCCTCAATTATTTATCAATAGACTAAACGTTTTATTCTCTATCAAATGCCTCGGCCGGGTATATATCCATAGCCGTCATCCACTCTCTTAATTTTGCTATGCGTGTTTTATCATCTTCGGGTAGTACAAAGGGGCGACCGCGACCATCAAGGGCGATACCGGTCACGCCTCCTGATATTTCAGTTTCCATCTTATGACCCTTGCCGGCACCAATATCAATATTTTTCACCGGTTCAAATTCAGCCTTAGCTTTTAATGGCAACCCATCTTCACCCAGACCAAGTTTGATCAGTTTCAGATCGCCAAGCATTAGCTTTCCAGACTCAACGGTTCCATCCGGCAGGGTGATTTTGTAATCCATTAGCGGTCCCGGTTTTTTCAACACACCAACCGGAGCAACACAGGTTCCCAGATGAATCAAGCAGTCTTTGTTGAAAACTTCCGTGGCGGCCTGTTTCTGCACTGCTGATAGAACACCGAGTTGCGGCATCATAAAGATTGAGTCAACTGCAAATCGCGTGATTCCCTCAGGAAGGAAAGCATCAATAAGCATCAATGCCGCCTGCTGTCTTTTGGGAGCGTGCGATAAAACGCCACCGGAACCAACCAGAATATCAAGTGTCATCATATTAACCAGCGAGGCACCCGATGATGTTTGCTCGAAAGCATCGGCGATAGTCCGCTGTTGCTGGACACCTTTAAGAACCGTGGCAAAACTTTTATGCTGAATAAAAGCAAGACGAAGCGCTTCTTTGGCAATTGCCTGTTCAAAAATCAATTCTTCCATCGATTGTGGAATCGTCGTCGGACGGATCATTTTATTTTTTACACGGTTACGCAGATCGCGCTCATCCATTTGGAACGGAACCCAACGCATAACCATCGGCAAAGTCGCTTCGGCAAAAACATTCGAGATCGAATAACTCATACCAAGATTCGCCGAGACAGTACGATTAAAGACACCTTCTTTGGATTCGCCCGGTCTGAAAACCGAAAATACATCAGTAGTAGCGCCGCCAATATCGACACCGACTACTTCGATTCCTTCAATGTCAGCGATTGTTTTTATTATCAATCCCACCGCGCCGGGAGTCGGCATGATCGGGGCGTCGGTCCACTTCATAAGGGTCCGGTAACCGGGGGCCTGTGCCATGACATGCTCCATAAAGAGATTATGGATCTCCTCACGGGCCGGAGCAAGATTCTCGCGTTCCAAAACCGGACGCAGATTCGGGACTATTTTTAAATCAACTTTGTCAGACAGAGTTTCTTTGACCGCCTCGGCGGCATCAATATTGCCGGCATAGATAATCGGCAGTTTGTATCCACTTCCCAGACGTGGTTTGGGATCAGCCGCTGCCACCAGTTCGGCAATTTCAACAACATGCGTTGTTGTTCCATGATCGATACCACCCGAAAGCAATATCATATCTGGGCGTAAACGACGAATTCGTTCAATCTGTTCGTGGGGGAGACGTTTGTCATTGGATGCAATAACATCCATCACGATCGATCCGGCACCAAGCGCGGCACGTTCGGCCGACTCAGCCGTCATTGAACGAACCACACCGGCAACCATCATCTGCAATCCGCCTCCGGCCGATGAGGTCGAAATATAAATATCGGTTCCAACATTACCGCTGGCCGGTGAAATAATTCTGCCTTCTTCATCGATAAGTTTCCGGCCGCATAACTCTTCGACTTCGCCAACCGCATTGAGTACACCTTTGGTAACATCTTCAAACGGAGCCTCAACAGTTGTTGGAGCTTCACCTCGGACCATAAGACGGTACTCACCATCCTTTTTCTCAATTAGAATCGCCTTGGTCGTAGTCGAACCGCAGTCGGTGGCCAGAATAATCTTTATGTCCTCAGGATTCATTTTTGCCATATTATTCCTGTCTATCCTCAGTTAATATTTTCTTTTCATATCAGGCCTAAACTGTAATAATCCAGTTTCCCTGATTTCCTCAAAGACCAAAATTATAACACAATTTCTTTGTTTTGTAAACCTGTTTTTATCTATCAATCGGCTTCAAAATATCTGTTTTCTCGGGGATTAGACGATTTGAGAATACAAATCACCCAAATGAAATTGTCAGATAACGTTGGTTTCTTCGCTGATAACTCCCTTTTCAAATCTATCTTCGGCCAGAGACGAAATATCAACCGTGGTTTCCTTACCACAGATAGATTCCGCCGCCACCAGACCGGCCGCCGGGGCATGCATCAGGCCGTGCCCGGAAAAGCCATTTATGTAAAACATTCCCTTTATCTCTTTGGAGGGACCAATAATGGCGTTATGATCCGGGGTGATCTCATACAATCCGGCCCAGCTGTTGGAAACACCGGCTGTTTCGAGTGCCGGAATTCTATCAAGAGCTTTCATAATGATATTATCTGTATAATCGGGGTCGACCGATTCGTCAAAAGCTGGTTCCACCGAATTATCGGCCCAGCCAAGAAGTAATCCGGGAGCCTCACGATGAAAATAAAGTCCCGCTTTAACATCAACTACCATTGGAAAATTGGGGCCGACAAAATCGAGGGCAGCTGTTGTTACTATCTGACGGCGAACCGGTTCCACAGGAATGGAAGTTCCGGCCATTTCGGCAACAACTTTGGCAAAAGGACCGGCGGCATTGATAATCAATGGGCAATCGATATCGCCTTTATTTGTCTTAATACCTGTCACTGTATTTTTGTCAGTTGTAATGCCGGTCACCTCGGTTTCGACCAAAATTTCTACCCCAAGTCCTCTTGATGCCGAAGCATACCCCTGAATCAAATCATTGGGATCGGCCAAACCATCCTGCTGACAGAAAGTAGCTTTGATAATATCGTCGGTTCTGACTTCCGGGGCGTATTTATTAATCTGATGCGGATCGATCAATTCGACCGGCAGGCCGAGTGATTGCTGAAGTTCGACCGCCTTAGAAAAATCAGCCAATTCTTTTTCGTTTGATAAAAGAAACATATATCCGCATTGATTAAAAATTGCCGGATACCCGGTGATTTCCTCAAAATTAGCCAGAATTTCCTCAGATTTCATCGACATCTCAATGTTCGATTTTGAGAAAAATTGGGCGCGGATTCCACCGGCGCATTTACTGGTTGCTCCCGATCCGAGAAACATCTCTTTTTCGACAACAACGATTTTACCAAATTTGA
>JAUUYJ010000173.1 GCA_030588275.1 Candidatus Zixiibacteriota bacterium
ATAATCTCTGGATAATTCTCTTTGTAATAATGGACCAACCCGTAAGTCATCGCTGTCATGGCTGAATCGCGTGTCGGATAATCGGCGTTTAGCAGGTCCAGTCCAATCTGCCGAATGTATGGTAGATCGGGTGACATCCGGCGTGTTGACAGGGCCAGGTTGATTGCATTGGCCGGAGCCTGAAACAGGTGACTGGGCCGGTTATGGCAATCCATACAATCAAACCGTCTGATCTGCATCAGAGGATCGGTAAAGTCCGGCATCGGTTGATCCGGATCTTTGAAAATGACGGTATCCCCATTAGCTTTTATCTGCCTGATCCATGGGATGTTTTCCCGCTTGTGATCGGTAGCATAATATTCGACAACATCGGTGCCGATCATGTGCCAATGAATTCCCTCAAGTTGCCCGGTCCGAGGGTTACCTCCACCGATTTTCATCATCAGCTTAATCGTCCAGGGGGAATTATCCTCGTCGGTGCGGTAATAGGTACGTGTTATCAGCTTGTCACCGTAAAACTGCTTGGGCCAGTGACACCCTTCGCACGTTTCCTGTGCTGGTCGCAAATCGGAGACCGGCGTTTCGATCGGGCGTGAGTAGGAATTTTGCGCCGTTGCGAAAAGTTGCCTGATCCCATCAAATTTTGCTTTAACCCAGAATGATGCTCCTGGTCCGATATGGCATTCGACGCAATCAACCCGGGCGTGGGGTGAATTCTGATAAGTAATATTTTGTGGCCCCATCACCTCATGACAAGCCTCGCCGCAGAAGCCGACCGATTCGGTAGCCTCATACGCTTTGGTGCCAACATAAACTAAGGCAATGATCATCACCGTCGAGACGCCCATAAAGAGCCATAAATTCTTGACATACTTGGGGTCGGAAGTGTCAAACGAAAAATTAAACCGGACATCCTCACCCCGGCGGCGAGCACGACGGTATTGTAAATAGACCGAGATCCCAAAAAGTATCATTCCAGACAAGATTACGGTCGGGACGATAATAAAGGTTGCCAGCGAACGGTATGGATTCTCCGTTGCGGCGGTCAGGTCAATCAAGGTCAAGACCAAAAACAAGACAGCGCCGGCAACTACCAGGGCTCCCCCGATGGCCGCCAGCGGACGCCTGAAATGAGTCCGTGTAGCAATTCTTTGTGTCATTTCAGCGCACCTTTCTTAGGTAGCTTTGGCGCTTAAGCGACCGAAAATTAATCAGCTCGGCCGATCGGTTTCAGATTCCTTTTCCGATTTAGATCCGCTTGTCTCTCTCTTGTCTTGATCATCTAACGCAATGGTTTTATCGTTGGTGTTAACGACCGGCATCGGTGCGCCGGGGTGTTCATGCTCATACATTTTTTGCGGCATTTTGCCAGTGTACCAGGCCGGATTCATCGGGTAAACACCGGGACTTAAGATGGTTGAGTACAAATGCCAGACCAAAATTGCCAGCATCGCCAGCCAGGCTTCGTAATAATGAACGACCAGAAGGACATCCATTACCCACTGGGGAAGTACCGACAAAGCGGCATTATCAAACCATAAGAACAGACCGGTTCCGGCCATTAGTGCCGTACCCCAGACCAAAGCCCAGTATTCCGCTTTTTCGACATAGCTAAAGCGGGCAAATTGAGGGCGTTTGCGACTCAGGGCCAGATTGTACTTCAGCATTCCGATAATATCTTTCATATCGGCCATTCCCGGTATGATATCGCGCAAAAACTTGTGCCCTTTGCGAGTTGTCAAAAAGAGCAAATGCCACAGGCTGGAAAGAATCATAATAACTGCCGCCCAGCGATGTAGCGTCCCACGCAGAGGGAAGCCACCCTCCCAGCCGAAGAGCCAGGTGACCCAGAACGCTTCGGAGAAGCGGAGGGAAAATCCGGTCACGACCAGAGCGATGAACGAAACCATCAGCAAGGTATGTTGCAGGATGGCATTATTGTCCATCCGAACAACTTGCGGGCCACGATTGACCAATGAAAGTTGACGACGAAAATCTATCAGCCAGTGAAGAAGCATCCCACCGATAACAACAAAGATCATCAATATGTACATATTGGCGACGACACCGGCGATGGGGCTTCGGGATTCACCCGGAGTTTTGTGGATCGGAGTGCTGGCCATCGCATCGGTGATGCCAGGGTGGCAGGTTCCGCAGGTTTCCTTAAGATTTGTTGGATGGATCAATGACATCTTATCCGACTGCGGCAAGATCCGATGGGCACCGTGACACGAAGCACAATTGGCGACCGTTATGTCACCTGAAGAACTCTTGAGGCCGTGATAGCTGTCAACCCAGGTTTCCACTTTGCGCGAGGATATACCAAATTTCTCATTTATATAGGCCGATTCATGGCACGGTTCACAGGTTGATTGGGCGATCCGGTTGGGGCTGACCGGTGAACGGGGGTCGGTGGCGGCCATGATGCCATGCTCCCCGTGACAGTTGGTGCAAACCGGTGCCGAGGTCTCGCCGTTGGCGACCGATTTTCCATGAATCCCTTCCCAATAATCACCGGCGATACCACGATGGCAATTGCCGCAGGTGTTGGGGATATTGAAATGATTGGTGGCCGATTCCGGATTGCCAGCATTGAGAATCCGGTGCGACGACCCATCAGTAGAGTGACAATCAACGCAGGTTGCGGCGGTATATACACCACCAAGGGCCGCTTTGCCGTGAATACTGTTTTGATACACTTCCACTTCCTGACCGATCAGGATTTCATATTTTTCGGTCATATCCAAATTTTCGTGGCATTTGCCGCAGGTCTCGGGCAGGTGCAATGAATTAACCCGTGAGGTTTTTTCGCTTGAGGGGAGGATGTCGTGTTTGCCATGACAATCGGCGCAACTGGGAATATCGTCACTTTCGTTTCGCTTCACCTTGCCATGCGATTTGTAATCGGCCGCTTCCTGGTCGTGGCAATCGCCGCAAACAACCGGCGGCAACTCTTCTTCGTGGGGCAAATCGGTAATTGAACCATGACAATCGACGCAGGACATCCCCTCATGAATGGAGAGGTCCAAAGTCTTGTCGTAGGCGTTAGCCATTTCTCCAACGGCGACATCATGGCAATCAAGACAGTCACCGTTTTCTATTTCGGCGGAAATCGGCGGACCGACCAGCACAATCAATATAAATATCAGGGTTGAAAATATTTGGGCAGACCTAATCATTCGAGAGGCACCAAAGACAGGCAAAGGAGAAATTTCCTCCGCTTTTCTTTTCCAGTCTTGTAATTTTCTTTCCATCGGTTTGTCCTGTCTTTTTTCTGCTACCCCGCTAATCGGGACTCTTCTACTTCTCTCTCAATTTATCAGCCCAATATCACCAGATTTTCGGTCCGGGCTAATAATCAAAGTTAGCGTTTATGAACATAATCAATGTGTCGGACAAAGCAAGTGAAATCAGACACTTTTTACCATATTTTGTGATATTTTTCACATTATTTTTATCGGTAAAATATTTTTATCAAAACTCAAAATTTTTGATTTAACCTATTAGCCCAAGAATTCAAAATTTTATCCTGCTGTGTATCAATAAGTTATTAGTACAAAAATATAAGGAGAATACGGCAAAAACGAGACTCAAAGAGCCCTCTTTGAAGTTGAGACCCCTTCAATTAATCGCCATATCTTTGTGAAAAATTGCTCTAATGGGCTAACAAACCGCTCTCAATCAAGCTGTTTGATTTTGTGGCTCCAACATGAATTTCATCAGCATGGCGGGCCGCCCAGCCGATATCCTCTGAGACATGGCATTGCAGACAGACAAATCCCAGGGTCAGATAACCATTGGCAAATTTACCGTCAGGGCTAAACATCTCGGCCAACGAATCGGTGTTGATCCGGAAAAGATGGGACCGGACATCTGCTTTATATGTGGTTCGAGAGATGGCACTTTTGACTGCATACGGCATATGGCAAGTAATACATTCATAGGGGCGACCATCCAATTGTATTAGATGCTCTTCTACCGAAGTATTATAAAATGATTCGGTCTCTTTGAGGTGGCAACCTTCGCAATCGACCCGGATCGCCTCATCCCGATTGGGATTGAGCTCGTGCAATCCTTTGTGCGGATCGTGGCAATGGATGCAATCAATTGCGGCATGTTTGGTGGTAAATATCTCGTTCCATTGCTCATGATGTTTGATATATCCCCCGTCAGCCGGGATTTCAAACACATCGCCTCGAATATGGCACTTGCCACATTGCTCGCTGGAGTAATCAATTTTCATTTCAACATCAAACGGGGCGGTTACATGCAGAGCTCCCGGACCATGACAGGCTTCACATTGGACGCCGTTTAAGGCCCAGGTTCCGATAAGCCCCGGCTTCCCATTTTGATGATCTCCATCGTCACGATATCCGGTCGTGTGGCACGGTCCGCAGTCGTAATCCTTTACCCCCGACGTATCCCCTGAGTACGATACGAACTCCTCGGTGGCAAAATTCCATTGACGGTCCGGTCCGGTCAGAATTTGGCCATCGTTATTGATATACCGCGCTTTCCAGCGAAACCCTCCGATGACCATTGAGATATCATCCCAGCTCAGATCGTTTGGGAGCGGGACCGAGCTGTATGGGTAATAGGTACCGGCTGGGAGCTGGGCTGAGTCAGCCATGTTTAGCTTGTAGGGATGACCGGAGTTTCTGAAGTCGGCATAAAGATCGCTGTGACAGGCCTGGCAAGCAGAACTTCCGACATAATTAGCCTTACTGGCTGAGTCAGAATTGCCATTCTCATTGATAACCTTCCGCTCACAACCGGAGCCGACCAGCATCAACGATAACGAGACCAAGACACATAATACCAGACCGAGGTTATACTTCCTCATTTTTTACCCTTTCCCATTTCTATCAAAAATTGAAATTTTTGGCACAGTTGACACGGACGATGTTTCCGGTATAAAATCTGTCAAGATGATGGTAATCATCGAAATTGAACGCTTGATAATCGGCCTCAAGCGAATAATCTTGTGGCAAGCGGTATAATAAATTCAGACCAATATTTATTTTTTCACTGTCCCGATCCCGTTGACTGCGATAGTAGCCACCCCTGAGCGAGGCTTGTAGTTTTTGAAAAGTGGGCAACCGCCAACTACCGTTGATAACATGGTCTGAAAACAGGTAGCGGTTTATTGCGCCGACCGACCTGTTGTCATACTCCCCCTTATTGTGAGCATATGAGAGGCTCAGTTGTCCCAACCGGGCCCGCTTGAGGCTCAACCGGACGGCAAGCGAATTGTAATCAATACTGGTTTCGATATCGTCGTTGGTTCTGATTTTCCCTTCCCACCGGAAGGAAAGCTTTCCCGCTCCGATCCATTCGGGATACCGGTAACTGACCGTGATGCGATGGTTGGTATAATCCTCGTCACCTATCAAGGTCGCACCAGACTTGATCGTTTTGAGACGGGTCGTAACTCGTCCCCGGAGGTTAATTTTTTCGGTCACCTGCCACCATCCGGAAAAAAGGAACAGGTTTGATTCGGCCCGGTCGATCAGGTCGTCGGCAATTCGGTTTTCGTATCCCACCCGGATTGATCCCTTGCGACGCCAATTGCGACCAACCGATATCGTATTGATAATGTTGTCGGTTTCGATTTTGGTAATCTCGTTATCGGTACGGGCAAAAAGGATGCGGTATTCGGCGAAATAATCACGCGGCAGAAAACCACGCAAGCCACCCCAGCCTTGATTGGTACTGGTCGTCGGTTTGAATGTATCCAGTTCATCGACACGATGAAAATATCCACCGGAACCGG
>JAUUYJ010000253.1 GCA_030588275.1 Candidatus Zixiibacteriota bacterium
CTTTTTCAACACGCTTTTCTTTGTAATTTTCTTAGCCAACATTCAATTTTTCTTAATTCTAACACAGTAATCATTACAATTAATAACGAGACGCTTGTTCCGGCCCAAAAGGCACTTGCGCCTAAAATTCTTCTAACTCACCCAACCTGTAGTCGGTCAATTCAGCCGAAATCGATCCGACCAAAACTTTTGATTTCATTAAAACCGGCATGTGTAAGCGGTCGTCGGTTAGCCAAACGGTTAACTTGCCCTCGTGTTTAAAAACACCAGCCGATTTCATGATTGGCTCAACAACGAGACAGTCGAATTTACCAGCTTTGGTTTTGATCGTCTCCCGGCGATGAACTTTGACTTCCATATTGAAATGGCGTCCATCGACAAAGCTATCAATAAAAAAGGATTGTCCCACTTTCAAGGTCAGCGTTCGGATATAGTACAAGGCCGATAGTGCGTCCTGAACGTAATGGGCTACGGCAATCGTATCCCCTTTATAGACCGTACTGTGGCCAACCTGATCGAAGGCATAGATGCGTCGGGCGCGATATTTCCCTTCGCGCAGTTCTTTATCAAAATGCCACGAGAACAGGCCGATGGCATCAAAGATTGATTCAACCCGATCCCGCACCGGATAAAATGACGAAAAGAATTTGTTGGAATTGGCGGTTGACAAAAGCCGGTAGGCGGGGCGACCTTCGTATTCGATAAGGTCAGCCACTTCCATTGTGGCTGTCCCGGCATTTATAAAGCCGTAGCCGAGGTCAAACTGAAGCAACTCGCCGACGCCAAAAGCATAATTTTCAAGGCGGCGATCAATCGGGTTGGAGTTGTCATCGGAGATTAAAACATCAAGGCTGTCCTGAGCATGACCATACTGGACCTTGACAAAATATCCCAATGGTGTGATCCCAACCAGGATGATAATAGTAAGAACAATATTTTTTATAACTGTATTCATCGGTCGCAGATTATTCCATTTTCTTTCGAGCTTTGGCAATAATATCAGGGAGCATCCGGCCAATCTCTTCGCCGATTTCAAGGAAGGTGGTGTTGTATTGGTCCAGCGATCCACCAATCGGATCGGCCACCCCTTCACCATCATCCCCACCCTCGGGATATTTCTTCAGCATATAGGCCCGATCCCTGACTTCGGGGCAAAGGGAAACCACTTCGTGGAAATGGGAAGCGGTCATACAAAAAATCAGATCGCATTCCTCCAATAGTTCACAGCTGATGCGCCGCGATCGATGTTTCGATATATCGCCGTGCCAGGTTTTGCAGGCTTCAATCGCATGCAAAGTGGGAGGACAGGAGGGAACAGCATGAGTGCCAGCCGACAACACCTCGATAAAATCTATCTTTTGCCCATCCAAAAGAGCTCGTAGAGCCCCTTCTGCCATTGGTGAACGGCAGGTATTACCGGTACAGACAAAGAGGACTCGGTAGCGACTCATTGGCCAAATTCCTTTAAATAATTTCTCAGTTCCGTTGCCGGTATCTGGCCCGGCCTTAATATTTCCAACATATCCGCATCATTCTCGGTGCTTCCAAACTTAACTACCGTAGAGGGGGTTCGACCGGGAGACGGGCCGCCATCGACATAAAGCGCTATCTGGTCACCCAACTCCTCGGCGATATCATTGATCGTTGCGCGCGGCATGGTCCCACTAATATTGGCCGAAGTGGCGGTAATCGGAAATTCGAGGCGGGAGATCGTTTCCTTTATAATCGGTGCCGACGAGATACGGATTCCAAAACCATCACCAGAGGCCAGTTGAGAGTCAACCATATTCTGGTTGGTACGCTCAGGCAGAACCAAGGTCAGCGGGCCGGGAAGAAATTTCCGGGCCAATGCCGAGGCGGTTTCCGATATGTCACAAAAGAGAGAAGCCATTTCCATATCTTTTACAAACAGAGCCGATTTTTGAGTAAAATCTCTTTTCTTTATTTTTCCAATCTGGTCCAAAACATCCCGGCGGTCAGCCCGTACCGATAGAGAGTATTGCGTTTCGGTCGGTAACACCACCGCCTGCCCATCCCTCAAGAGTTTTTCAATCTGCTCCAAAACCTCTACCTCAGGCCGATTCGCAGTACACTTTATTATCCGATGCAAACTTGTTTTCTCCGCTATTCCAAGTCGTTGCTATCAAGCGAATCAACGCTTATCGGAGTCAATAACGATCCGGGCATATTAATCAGAACAGAAGCAGAGTCGGTTGCTTTCGTCGGCAATAGCGGTTGTTCAAGAGAATCAAGAGGAGGCGGTTCCAAAATTTTCAGGACGACTCGGGCAACCCAGGCAGATCGATAGCCGATCGCTCTGGTTTCCGGAATAAAATTCTCAGCTTCACCACGCGTTAAAAAATCACCCACCCGCAATTTATAATAAGGAACCTCATAGTCGAGATAGATCGGAAAATTAAAAATCTCTTCGGCCAGGATTTTTTCCAAACGGGCCTCGTTGTACAGGCGGGATGTAAATATTTGAACTCGGTAAACCTCGGTTGGGTCTGCTCCGGCCAGAGTTGAATCGAATCCGGCGCGTGGTAACGGGAGCGGCTCAAACAAAGAGTCGCCCGGTGTTGCGGCAGTTCGGGGATCAACCGGATAAGCTTCCGGAGCGATCTCACGATCACGAGCCATTGCCAGCGGATCATACTTTTCGTCGCGTTGATTGTTATCTGCCTCAGCCGGAGTCGGTCGATCGCCGGCACTCCGAGAAGCGCAGGAGCCGACCGTTATGGCAACGGAACACAGCAATAATATTGTTAGAATCGTTTTCAGCATCACAAATATTTTTTTAGCTTTTCATCTTTTCGGAACATTACCAAAAGATCTTTGATCCGATCCAGCTTGGTTTTATGCACTACCATGACAACATCTCCGGAGCGGACGACGACCAGATCGGAAACGCCGATGGTGGCGATAATCCCATCACCATTATTGTACACGGTTGACTCGTAACTGTCCAACATAATGGCCTCGCCCCGAACAACATTATGCTCTTTGTCGGTTTCCATAAATCGTTCCAGAGATAACCAACTACCGATATCATCCCAGATGAAATCCCCTTTCATCGTCAGAACATTATCAGCCTGCTCCAAAATGGCAACATCAATTGAGATCGGTTCCGCCTCTTCATACAGCTTGGCTCGAGCCGCCAGTTCGTTATCGGTGTCGATATTCGTTGCATATTCAATAAGCTGGCCATACATCTCTGGCATATGTTGTTCAAACGCTTTCAGAATCGCCTTAACCGACCAGATAAACATTCCAGAATTCCAAAGATGCTTGCGGTCGTAATAATATTCCTGGGCAATCGTTGGTCGTGGTTTTTCCTTAAAGGCGGAAACTTTGCAAACCGATACTCCATCGACGTTCCATTGGTCATCCGATATTTCGATGTAGCCGTAACCGGTTTCCGCGCGGGTCGGGACAATACCGATAGTCAAAAGTTTGTCCTCTTTGGCCGCGATTTTGGTCCCTGCTTTAATAATCGAAATCAGCTTGGTTGCCGGATTAATCAAATGATCCGCCGACAAGACAACCATAACTCCGTCGGGGTCGCTTTGGTTCAGGTGAATAGCGGCCAGCCCGATAGCAAGGCAGGTGTTACGACCGGTTGGTTCGCACAGCATATTATCCGGCTTGATGCGTGGGCATTTTTCAAGAATAGAATCGCGGATATTCTCGCCCGTAACCAATTTCAGATTTTCAATCGGGATAAAATTTACAATCCGGTCGATCGTAATCTGGAGCATACTTTTTTCAGATGTAATTGCTATCAACTGCTTCGGATGGGCTTCGTTGGAAAGGGGCCAAAACCGTTCCCCCCTGCCTCCGGCCATTATTATTCCATAGTTCACCGACGGGTCTCCCGATAAGGATTAAGGACATCTTATCAGCGTAGAAAATACGACTGCCCTATATTTAAGTCAAGATATCTTTGCCCGACTACTATGGGAGATATTGCGATAGC
>JAUUYJ010000019.1 GCA_030588275.1 Candidatus Zixiibacteriota bacterium
AACCGGGTGTAATCATCGGTCCGCGCGCGATTATTTCTCCAACACCAACCTCATTCGGCTGGTCAATTTTGACCTCGGCATTCGGGAGCGCCTTTCCGACAGATCCGAAGCGACCGGCTCCGGGCGGGTTAACGGTCAGAACCGGTGATGTTTCGGTTAACCCGTATCCCTCGACAAAAGTGAATCCCATCAAGCCAAAGTTTTTTGGAATATCGGGAGGTAATGGTGCGCCACCAGAGATAAACATCTCTATCGAATCCAAACCGGCTTTCCTGCGAAATGAGGCAAACAGTTTTGACCCTGGGTTTTTGCCCGTCAATGCTGTAACCACCTTAGAGGTCTTAAAGAATGTTTTGAATAATGACCGCTTTATCATCGGAGCTTTTTTGACACCGGCCATAATGCCACTATAGATTTTTTCGTACAGTAACGGCACGGAGATAAAGTGCGTGATGCTATGCTTTCTGATCCCCTGCATGATCTCGCGTGAATTTAGTTCCCGTACATAATAAATGCCACACCCATGAAACAGAGGCATTAAAAAACCACAGGTTGCCTCAAAAGTATGATGCAACGGCAAGACCGAAAGGAAGCGATGCTTCGGTTGAAAATCAAACAGGGAGGCAAAACCGACAACATCAGACAAGATATTACGGTGCGTTAAAATAACCTTTTTACTACCACCAGTTGTCCCGGAGGTAAAAATTAATACCGCCGCCTGATCAGATTTGTCCGGGAAGAATGACGGATCTTCGACCGACTCCATTTCAGGGATATCATCGACGCTTCGCAGATCAATGGCTCGTTCTTGTCGTTCGATGATTGCTTCGGCCATGTCGTAGTATCGATTGGAAACATATAAAATGGCGATCCCGGACTGCTCTACGATTCTGGCTATCTCTTCTTTTTTCAGGAGACTGTCGATTGGCACAACAACTCCACCGGCAGTCAGGATGGCCAGATAGACCTGGCACCATTCGGGACGATTTTCAGATAATAATCCAATCGGTTGTTCCGCCTCGATCTGGTTTAATGCTGAAGAGTGGCAAGAAACAGCCTGAGCCAGATCAGAATATGAAACGGTCTGGTTTTCACCAGCTATTCCAACCGCCGGATGCGGACCGAACTGTTCCGCCGCATAATAAAAATTGGCCGCAATATTTTGGGTCTTGAGGTTGCTAATAGTTTACTCCCGAATCTGAGTACCAGCATAGTGATTACCAGACGAGCCTTAAATAAGCAAATCCAGAGATCGTTGTAAAGTGGTTTTATCTAATATCGCAACGGCAGAATATATGAACTGTTGAGAGTGTCTATTGAAGAAGGCTCGACAAGCGGCGATGCCGCAAACAAGACGGAGACATAGCTGGTGAGGCATTATATGTTCTCATAATTGATTATAGCAAAGATCGGAGCGGGCGACAGCCTGGCCCCACAAGGGGATATATGGCTGTAACTCGCTACGCTTTGAACAGCCATTTAAGAGCGGCGATGCCGCAAGAATTAATTTCTTCTTATTAACAATTCACAAATTCTTTTGATCGAGATTTGGAGCGGAGCGGGCGACAGCCTGTAAGCGGCGATGCCGCCGAACAGCCACTGCACCCCTTTGTTTCACTCAGGGATAAGTGGCTGTAACTCGTTAACGCTTCGAACAGCCACTAAAAAACCGCCGGAGGAACTCCTCCGGCGGCTAAAATTAACAGATCGTTTCCGTTAGTTGGAGTGGAACACAATCGGTGCCGTCAAAACAATTCCACCTCTGGCATCGGTATCGGTAATAGTCAGAATAGCCGAGAGAGTATTATAAATAGTAATCGTCGTATCGGAACCGGCGATTACAGTATCCGGCGGAGGTTGAGAAGGAGCGTCGAAACGAATACCGTTAGCTTCACCAAACCCATCGGTCTCAGAAGAAGCTGTCGTAATCGTACCGGCAGAAATTGTCGCCACCAAAGTATGGTCACCCAAAGGATTGGTGTAACGATCCTTGATAACTACTGCGGCTACATTTCCAGCGGCATCAAAAGGAATCGAATTTTCGACCTTAATGTATGAGGCGTCGGAATAAGCCGATGCAGTCAACAACGTACAGACTACAGTATTACTTGAGAAGCCGGCATTGATCGTTATATAATCAATCGCACCGATGCCGTTATCGTTGGCTCCGGTCAGAGAGAAATCCTGCTTGAGAATCGATGAAGTGTAGGTAATATCGGAAATCGAAGCGAGGCAGCCATCAACGGAAGCATCAGCAGAAACACTTCCATAAACAGCATCACCTTCGACAGCGGAACCACCAACAACGTAGTTGCCATTGAGGTCACGTAAATCAGCGCCGAATTCCATCCCCGATTCACCATCAGCCATGATCATTCCACCGGTAATACTAAAGCTAATCGTCGATGTGCCATAACTGTTATAGAAAATTGAGGTGTCAGCCAGTTGACCACCCGAAGTTTCGGCAATAACATAAACAACACCATCCGACTGCGGTGAGCCGGTACGGAAGACTGCCGTGGCAACCCCGGTATTATCTATTGTCGTGCTAAACGCCTGCATAACACCTTCGTCAACGGTGAAGTAAACGGCGGTATTTTCCTGAACCGGATTGTTGTAATAATCGGATACAACGGCGGTCACTTGATTTTCCATGTTGACCGTATTCCATCCGGGGATATTACACAAGGCCACACCTACCATAATATAGTAAGGAGGACCGGCATGAATCGCCAGGAAGGTTGCATTTGACAAGACCGTTCCGGCGCTGGCGCGGGCCCGTAAGGTTCCGGAAATCGTTCCGGCCCAAACTGGCACGTATGCTTCACCAACGGAGTTCGTTTTTGAAACAACTGGTCCGGCTCCGGAGCCTGAAATATTCTCTCCACCACCCGGTCCGTCGGTAATTACGAATGACACATCGACCCCTTCAGGGACAGTATTGCCATTAACATCATAACAGATCGCCCGAAGATTTGTCATTTCAACCCCACCGGTCCCTTGAACCTGAATACCGGGATCATCAACATCAAGATAGATGGAGAAAATCGCCGCATCGGGAGTCAGTTGCATTGAGGTTTCAACCGTGCCACTAAAATCGGTTGTACCGGTAACGGTTGCTTTTATATAAGCGGTCGTTGCTTCGGTACCGGCGGTGTAGGTCACCGCGCAGGTTCCAGCAGTTGTGTAAGCGATGGCCGGAATGATTCCGATAGGATCCCAGCTTTGGTTACCATTATAATCGATCTTGAGAGTATCAATACCTGCGGTATAGTAACCATTGAAATCCATATCCAGGAACCGTTCACCAGCGGTCAACTTGACGCTGGTCGAATCGGGAGCCGGGTTGCCCAAATCATCAGAAACTCGGATAACCACGACGGAGCTTGAAGCACCATCGGCGGTCAACAATGACGGGCTGGTTTCCAAAGTAAGGTTACCAGAAGTCGTTTGACCTGTTGCAGAAACATTAAGATTGGTGTAAGCGGATGTGCTGGTCCCAATCGCTCCGGAAATCTGGAGAGACCCGGTTTGGCTGGCGCTAAAAACGGCGCTGGCGATTCCGCTGGCATCAGTTACCGCAGTAGCGGGTGTAAAGGTTCCGCCATTACTGGGATTGACCGCAAAAACTACCGTCTCACCCGCAATTGGGTTATTGACCGCGTTGGTTACGGTAATCTCAACGATTGTCGTACCGCCATCATCTATTGAGGCGGGTGAAAGTGAAGGCTGGCTCAGATTTATCGAACTGGTTCCAGTCCCACCAGATGAAGTTGGTTCCGGCGACTGATCACAGCCGGTCAAAACCAACATAGACATTATTAAAATGCCCAAAAATATTCCACTGCCTGCGCGCATAAGAGACATGGTATCTCCTTGATATTGTGATGTTATGTTTGTTTCAAATTGAGCGGCCAGATGACCACATTAATCCCATCCTGCTATTTCAAAGCCCCCATCCACTCGATGGGGGCTTTTATTATTCAATGCTAATTCAGTCACCCGCCTTACGGAGTCTCATCTTCGATGGAGGCAGTGAAATCTTCAACCAGCGTCGGGGTCACAAAGATAACCAGATCGCGATTGATAATCTCTTTTTTGGTATAGCCAAAAAGGACACCAAGAACCGGTAAGTCTTTTAATACCGGAATACCGTATGATGATTCGATTTCATCCTGCGTCGTCAATCCACCGATAACAGCTGTCTGACCGTTTTCGACAACGACGTTAGTTTCGGCATTACTGGTATTGATAATGACTCCATTAGGATCAAATTCATACGATGACCGCTCCGGAATAAGATGCATGAGGATCTTATTCTTGGAAGTGATATGCGGTGTTACCCTGAGAAGCGTTCCAACCTCTTCAAATGTAATTACGGTATTGCCGGAAGCGTCGAACTGCTTGATCGGCACCTTCTGACCCATTTGAATTCTGGCTTCAACATTTTCAATGGTTGTAATTTCCGGATGAGCAACGATCTTGCCACTTCCGTCTGAAACCAAAGCGGAGATTGTCGCTTCCAGATCCCAGCTATCCTGAATCGTCTTGATCCAGAACTGACCCGGAGGTGACGCCACTAAATCGGCGGTCTGAGTCGTCTGATGAACGATCTCGGGAACCAGAGAACCGGTTCCGTCATCAACCAAGCTACCGGAAGCACCGTTAACGAGCCAGTTGACTCCCATCTCGTGCAGTTCGCGAGAACTGATTTCCAAAAGCTGGGCCGAAATCCGAATCTGCCGAGGTGGCTGATCGAGAGTTGCGATAAACCCTTCGACTTCTGCTAGATTTTCCGGAATCTCCTGCAGGACAATTGAATTAGTCCGTTCGTCAGCAGTCGCCTTACCCCTGTCCGACATAACCGATTTAACTGCGGTAACAATACTGGTTGCCGTTGAGTTATTGACCTTGATGATCTTGGTCGTCAGCGCAATCAAATTATTCTGCTCGACATGATGTTTCTGAGTATCGGTCAGTTCCTGACGGTAAACCTCGGCTGGCAAGACGCGTATGTACCCACTCTCTTCATAAACAATTGCCAGATCGTAGGTGCGACCAATAATCTCGAGAGCCTCTTTCCAGGAGACGTTGGTCAGCGCGATGGTAACATTACCCTCCACCGCCGGAGCAACGACAACATTGATCTGGCCATAATCGGCAAGAAAGCGGATGACCGATCTTACTTCGGCCGCCTGGAAATTGATCGTCTTAATCGGCTCAGCCGGATCTTTGGTCTCTGAGAATGAGGCGGTTGTCAGAACAACCGCGACCATCAGAACTGACCAACAGATCAACTTTAATTTTCCGGACTTAAACATCGGATAATTCCTCTCTATATCTATTTATCTTCGTCTATATATTTGGAGACGGTCCGTGTCCATCCATATTCGTTGATATGGAAGTAAACCGCCTTCTTGTCAACCTGAGCAACATATCCGTTGCGCACACGATCACCCGGCTTGAGGATATAACCTATCCCCTCATGATCTTCCATCAGGGCCGCCCCTTTGCGATTGGGGGCATTAATGATACCAACCAGAGACAAGACTTCGATATTCGGAATCCGATTAACCTCAATGCCACCACCATTACTCTTTTCAATATCTATAAGCGTGGCAAACGGGTCGCGCATTGAACCAGTGTTGTATTTAATGACCAGTCGTTGTGGGAACTGCACCACCTGAGCTTGTCTCATGCGGGAATTCTTAGCCGCATCACGACGATACTTGGATGCTTTATTCCGTACCGAGACCAATTTGTCACTGGACTTGTCAACCGAGGCAACGACCACCGGCTCTGATTTTTTAACCGGAGGCGAAGTCGATTTGGAAACCTTGACTTGCTTCGGCTGGGAAGCACCGGCAGGTTTCTCTTTCTTAGCGACAACTTTGTCGGCAGGTATGTTCGCCGTCGGCTTGTGAACATCCTTTTTCGGAGTAGATGATCCGGGCGGTACGATTCCCGGTGCCGGAATACTGACTTCCGCTATGGTTGAGGAAAAGAGTAATCCCTTCTCCTGCGCCTGAGCCGCCAGATCAATCGTCGGTTTTGACTTCTTGTTAGAAATCTGTTTTGATTTTTTGGGCGATTCCACCTGGGCGATAGTTGGTGTGGTTGGTTTTGACTTAACTATCGGTTTATTCACCTTAGGTTTGGCAGGCACCTGTTTTTGAGCCAGTTTTTCAACCGGTTTATTTACGACCGACTTGGACGGACCAAAATTGTTTTTGAACTGGACCGGTATCGGCTTTTTATAACTATCTTTGACCTCTTCTGGCTCCGTGACCTTAGCCATCATGATCGGTACACTTGTGGTCGTGATAACTGTCTTTTTGGGTGCCGCAACAACCTTGACCGTTTCCTTTTTAGCAGGTGTCGGTGCAGTTGAGGACGGAGTCGCGACCGGAGAATTCCATTGCGCGAACGGCCTGGCTTCAGGGTCAGAGATGAATACTTTGACAGCCCCATTAGTCGATTCGATCCGATAGATTGATTCTTTTTTCAGATCGAGAACAACCCGAACAACCTCTTCCGGCTGAGTCGCATACTGAGCAGTCCGTATTCCGGTAATAACCGTCTTGGGGAGGTTGCCAAATTTTTTGACCGACAAATTATGACGGGCATTGAGGCAATCGATTACGATTCGGTTCGGTTTCCCATCTTTGGCCACGACCGACTGATGAGAGACCTGCATCCCGACCGTACCCGGAATAGTTAGTACGGTAAAATCTTTCTGATGGGTCAGTTCAAGATTTGCAATCTTGTACGTACCGGCCATCGTCATCGCAGTCAGTATCAGACATGCAATCGAGGCCAACAGCAGATACTTGAATTTACCCGACATATATTTATTCCCAATCATATCTCAAGCTCCTGGAGGCGTTCTTCAGGTCTGACAAAATAGGTTGACAGAGTGAAGTTCGCCGTCACAATCGGCGTCTCTTCCTCGTTTCCATTTATATCCGAGGCCATCCGTTCCTGCTCCGTTTTGGCCAGGATGTTGGCCTCAATCCCCATATTGTTGACATTCACAATGAATGGGAAGTTGGCGATATAGCTGATGAATTTACCAAATTCGTGATATCCACCCTCCAACTTGATATCAAAGCTGGCCACATTATAAAATGACTCAGATTGAACCGATTGGGGAGTAATGGATAATATCTTTGTCCCCGTTAGAGATGATGCAGTATGCAACTGAACCAAGAATGAGGGAACCATCTTGACCTCAGGCAATAATTGCTCAATCTCATGGTAACGAGACAAAAGTCCCTCATATTCCGCTCTGAGAGCTTCAAGCGATTTTGATTTCATCTCAACATTGCGGAGATTGGTAATCATCTCCTGATACTGATATTGCTTTTGTTCAATCTGGTTGGCTTGGCGGGTATAAACCCTGGAATGCCAGAAATATGTCAGTATCAAAAAGACAATACAGGCCAGAGCTATTTTCTGAACCTTCGGGTCTTTAAAATCCATATCCCTTTATCTCCTTAAAATCCGGCCAGAAGTTTGGGTCCGGACTGACTTGCCAACAATTCTTTTATCTCGCTATCCGAGAGATAATGCAGGGTGGCGTTGATGGTATAGTTATATGCTTTATGTTTATCAAATTCGACTTCCGTAACTTCAGCCATCTCAACATCGCTAAAGTAATCGGAGCGCATCATATTGATCATGAAGTTGGCCAACGAACTGAGAGTAAACGAAAAACCCTCAATCTGGATACCTTTGGTGTTGGCCGGAGGGGCCGGAGCGGAAGTGTCGGCGGGAGCCGATGCCACCTCTTCGGTCAGCTTGGACAACCACATAAATTCAGGCATCTGGCGAGCAAAATCTTCCAGGATACGAACCCAGGCGGTACGATGTTGATCCAGTTGATCAACCGCCTCAACCCGTTTCATCAACTTCTCCTTGACGTCGATTAAGGCGTCAACGACCTTGATATCTTTTTCCAACTGCTTGGTTCGAAATTTGGCGATCTCAATTTTCTTATCCAGTTCACTAAGCTGATGAACCTGATAAAAGGTAATCACCGCAATCATCATGATTATCCCGGCAAAGACACCACCGGCATACAAACCGGCCTTGCCGATCGAAAAAGCCGATGACCTTTTGCGAAACTCCTTAGGGAGTAGATTTATCTGTATCATTTCCATAGATTATCCAACCTTCCTCATGGCCAAACCGACCGGGACCGTCAACAGAGGAGCTATTTTTTCCGGCTCAATCCCCTCCAGGCGTTCGGGATCATACTGAACATTCCGCAAGGGATTGAAAATCTCCAGCGGGATTTGCATCCGGGATTGTATAAACTCCGGTAGATAAGGAATTAAGGCGCCGCCGCCGGAGAGAACCATCCAATCAATGGCGTCAGTCTCCGCCTGCGATTTGAAATAATTGAAGGCCAACTCCATGCCGTTAATCAATTCCTCAGCCGCATTAACAATCGTCATCTTCAGCATATCCTGATCGATAGAACCTTCCATCTGACCCTGAATGGTCTTGTTGGTCAGCTCATGATTCAACCGGAATTCCTGCTGGATGGCGTTGAAAACAGACCGGGAACCGATCGAAAGATCCCGCGTGGAGTGGTACAATCCATTATGTATATAAAGCACGTTGGTGACATCCTGACCGAGATTGACCAGTACGGTCGAACGATCCGGGTTTACCTCATAATTGTTAATATAAGCGTTGTAAACAGCAAAGGCATCGGTATCAACCGCAATCGGGTTTATGCCACTGTCCGTTAACAGTTGAAGATAGGAGGCCAAAAATTCCTTTCGGGCCGCGACCAACAATACTTCCATCTTATTGGTCTCTTCATCAAGACGAATGACCTGATGATCCAAGGCGACATCTTCAACGTCAAACGGAGACCGTTGCTCCGCTTCAAACAGAATTGCCTGTTCCGCCTCAGCCCCGGATTTCTTGTCGATCATTAGTTTATCGGTGATCAAAGCCGCTCCGGATAATGAGACAACAACGTTTTTGGAGTTGGTATCACACTCATCCAAAACCGACTGGATACAGAAAATAACCGCTTCTCTATCCCTGATTTCATCGGCAACAATTGCCTCGGGAGGCAATTCACGTATCGCCAATGAATCGACGACGTAGCCGTTCTTGCCATGAATGAGCTTTACAACTTTGATTGAGCTGGCTCCGATATCAAGCCCGACAACTTCCTTAGTACCTTTGGAAAATAGCATGGCTTCTCTTTTATCTTTAGTTTGTTCTTTTCATTACTATATCGTCCCATCCGGCAAATAATTAAGCGATTGAGCTTAAAATCATAACTCGAATATTGACGGGTCGAGTGCCGGTTCTTATATCCTTCGGCAATTATGTCAAGACTCTTAACTGAATTATCTAAATTATTAGCCCACAATAACAAAGGGCCCCCATGACGGGAGCCCTTCGGAGGATGAGAAGGAGGGAATTTTTTACAGAAGCGCAAACGGTAACTCCGGTTAAGGCAAAGATATAATCTTGGTTCGTCCGGTTGAGGCCAGAATATTAATTTCCCCGGTCAAAGTCGTCTCATTATGACTGGAGGAAAAGGTAAATGATTGGGTTTGAGATGCTGATCCGTTTGGTCGGTACACAATATTGAAGCTGGTTGCGAGATTAAAGCCATTCGGAAAGGTATCAATCTTAACAATCGGATCGCCAAAATCGTACTGGCTACTGGACAGATTGAGAGAATCTATGAAAGTAATCATTACCCCGCCACCAGAGTTAAAAGCTATCCCATAGAGACGCTTTTCGGAGATCGCGTTTGAACGAGCCAACCGTAACTTTGAGACAATATCTTTCGCCCCACCCCGAAACCGCAAACGGTTCATTGAGGCATCAAATTGCGGGTAGGCTAAAGCGGCCATGATCCCAATTATAACGACGACCGCCATTATCTCAAGAATCGTAATACCTTTATTGCTTTTGAGCATTTTCATCACGACCACACCTTCCGGCTTTGTCCAGGTTTATTTAATAACTCCGGTACTGACTATCGCAATATTCATGCCCTTATCCTCAATCTGTCAAAGTTCTTGTCCCGCTCCGTAAGAGACTGGTATTAATGACCTTAACTTCCCTCTCCCCGATTAAGATTATCCCAGAAAATAAAAATTTATCTCAAAATTATGGGAACTTTCCTATAGGTATGGACGGTTTTCAATTATAAGTTGACAAAATCGGTAATCGGCGTAGTTTGAACTATAACCGATTACTTACCTGCCGAATGGACAGATTAAGAAAGGTCTCCAATGTTGGTAAAAACTATTCTCAGCTTTTGTCTTATTTTACTGGTTGGCTTCTCCCCTGTTTTAGCATCTGAACAAGTCCTGAGCCAATCTCCCCTTGTGATTGCAAAAGAGACCGGTAACCAGATAGAATTGGTCAAAACCTATCTGGCTCCACGCGCAAAAAATAATATCGTAAAAATATGGGTCTTTTTTACCGATAAAGCTGTCTTTAACAATGACCAGTTTGATCGGGCGGCTGATAAAGTCCAACTGACCGCCGCCGCTCGGCAACGACGCGCCATCTCCGGGATAGATTACATTACCTTTGCCGACCTTTCGGTTAATCAAGCGTACATTGACCAGATTGTCAGCATGGGAGCCAAACTGAGACGCGTATCCCGCTGGCTTAACGGAGCCAGCTTCGAATGCTCCCCCGATCTGATTGATGAATTGAATAATCTCCCATTCGCCGCTAAGATCAGACCAGTTGCATCATTCTATCCTGAAAAGGAACAGCCATCCTCCGCCGCTGACAAATCTTATCTCTCCCCCGATGATGCCAACCTGCTTAATTATGGAAGCTCCTTTGCCCAGCTTGATCAGGTCAATATCCCAACCGTTCATGATCAAGGATATAATGGAGCCGGAATAATTGTTGCCATGTTTGACACCGGATATTTTAAGGATCACGAAACATTCTCAACCGCCTTTGCCAATGGACGAGTCCTGGCAGAGTGGGATTTTATCTTCAACGATGGCAATACACAAAATGAAGGTGTTGATGCCTCTGATCAGCATCGCCACGGCACGTTGACTTGGTCAACCCTCGGTGGAAATTCCTCAGGGACACTTTATGGACCTGCCTATGGTGCCTCCTTTATCCTGGCCAAGACCGAAGATGTTCGGAGTGAAATGGTCGTGGAAGAGGATAATTGGGCCGCCGCCGTTGAATGGGCTGACTCAATCGGAGCCCGTGTTATCTCATCATCTCTCAGTTATAGTGACTGGTATGTCTATTCAAATTATGACGGTGAGACGGCCATCACGACCATCGCCGCCAATCTGGCGACCGCAATGGGAATCATCGTTTGTAATTCATCCGGAAATGCAGGTCCCGGTGCCGGTACCATCGCCGCGCCGGTAGATGCTTTTGAAATTCTGGCGGTTGGTGCCGCCACCTCAAGTGGTTCGATCGCCAGCTTCTCATCGCGCGGTCCAACCGCTGATGGACGGATCAAACCAGAAGTTACTGCACAGGGAGTTTCGACTTTCTGCGCCGGACCCACTAGTACCACGAATTACACAACCGCCAGCGGTACGTCGTTATCCTGTCCGATAATCGGCGGATGCGCCGCCGTCCTGCTTTCGGCTCGCCCCAGCTTTACGCCGCAGTTGGTTCGTCAGGCGATGATGGAAACGGCCAGCCAGGCACACAACCCGGATAATATTTTTGGATGGGGAATTGTCGATATGGATGCCGCGATACGTTGGGGTGCCAAAATGTCATCTGATGTTCAGGTCGGTTGGGTTCCTTTTGATGTCACCTTTTCAGATGACTCTCCGGTACCGGTTGATAGCCGCGTTTGGAACCTCGGTGAAGGTGCCCCTGAAACTATTCAGAACCCAGTTCATACCTATTCTCAACCCGGTTCATACAATGTCTCGCTGACGATAAATTCTGACGGCTGGGAACTTACTGACAGCCGCACCGACCATATCATCGCTCTGGCCGACACAATCATATTCCGTAGCGACACCGTCTATGCCGGCGACCAGGCGATCATTGATATCTATGTGGTCAACTCGCAATCACTTTCACAATTAACGATCCCGTTCGATTATTCAATTGGAATGAATCTGATTGTTGACTCCGTCTCAACTTTTGGTACTCGAGCCGAAGGCTTGCCGTTCTCTCCTCTGTCACAATCAGGATCTGTTCGGGCCTATAAACTTGCGGATGGCGGCTCACCCCTTCTCCCCGGTTCTGGCCCGGTCATTCGCATCTATGTCAAATCGGATATTTATGCCTTTGGCGGTGGAACAACCAGTTTTGACACCACCACGATCAATAATAACAGCCTTGATTTTATAGCGACTACGATCAACTATGTACCGTTTGTATCTGGTGGACAGGTTGTCCTTTTTGATGTCATTCGGGGTGATGCGAATAATGATGGCCACTTGAATGTTGGTGATCCGGTTTTCATGATTAATCATGTCTTCCGGTCCGGACCGGCCCCGATCACAATTGAATCGGGTGATGCCAATCTCGATTTCCAACTAAATACCGGCGATGCCGTTTACGTGGTTAATTTTATCTTCAAGAATGGCCCGCCCCCCAACGACAGTTGATTATTCTGAGTTGAGTTAAATAGTATTATGAAAAAACCTGCTTCATTATGAGGCAGGTTTTTTTTGATGGAATGCAGTCTGATACTTCCTAATAACAAAAATAAATAACCCGGCGCACATTAGACAACCGGTATTATATAGAGCAATCCGATTAACTTATCGAAGTATCGAACTCCCCACCGCTACAACCCTAACTCATTCAACGATCCTTCGAGCGTCAACAGGGCTCTTTTTAAATCCAAACCACCGGCATATCCACCCAGCCCCTTGACAGCAACGACCCGATGGCACGGAATTATGATCGGAATTGTGTTGGCACCATTGGCAGAACCGACCGCCCGGGAAGCTTTTGGCTTATCGAGTGAAGCCGCAATCTGGCTATAGGTTCTCGTCTTTCCATATGGAATTTTTGCTACCTGACTGTGAACCTGGCGCGGAAATCCTTTGCTTTGCAAATCAAGCCAGACCGTGAAGACTTTTAGATTGCCCGCAAAGTATTCACTTAATTCCTCAGCCGTCTGTTGGTTATGCTCCCCCCCTTCAAGAACTTCTTCCTCTTCAAAATACCTATTGATAAACTGTAAAACATCATCTTCCGTCTGGCTGGGGAAAAATATTGCTGACAATCCCTTTTCGGTTGAGACTAAAGACAGCTCCCCAATCGACGAATCGGTTTGCATTCGATAAATAACCGACATAATTCCTCCTAAAGAGATTTCCAAAGATAAAAAGTAGCCAATGAACGATACGGCCGACAACGCTTGGCGACCTTCTCAAGATACTCATGCGACGGCTTGGTGTCCAGCTTATACAAATTTTTAATCGCCGTATATAGGCCTGAATCGCCAAACGGAAAAGCATCCCGATGCCCCGCCCCACGCATTAGAATGTAGTTGGCGGTCCAGGGGCCGATCCCTCGAATTGCCAGTAGTTTTTCCAAAGCCGGTTGATACTCCAGTTCGGCCAATTGATACAGATCAAAGCGCCCCTCATCAATGGAGCGCGCCAGATCAAGGAGATATTCAGCTTTGCGGTATGAGAATTTTATCTCCCGTAGTTGGTCTGCATTTAATGAGGCGATATCAGAAACGGTTGGAAACAGATGATAGCTTTCTCCATCAATTTCAAAATGTCGATTGACCAGCTTAACCAGACTGGATTTTACCTGATAGGCAAACGAGAGATTTATCTGCTGACCGATGATCGCCCAAGCGGCCGCCTCAAAGATATCCGGTGTCAGAATCGGACGGAAGCCTCGGAATTTTTTGGTCAATTGGCGCATCACCCGATCCAGCGTCATATCATAAAACAGGTTCAGATCAAAATCGGCATAAAACATCTGAGCCAGCTTGCTTCTCAATCCGCTCACATCGGTAATCGACTGTGGCGATCTCCATGAAATATGAAAACTCGGGGATTCACCTGCCGGCACATTGACCTTGATCAGGACCGGTTTGTTATCATACAGAAACGGTCGCACGAAGCAATCCTCGCCAAAGCGATCGATCGATTCGAACTTACTCCGGCGGTAAAACGAAAAGGAATGATCCAGACAATTGGGACCTATTGCTTTTATGATGAATTTCCCCCCACTATTCACGAACTGTACGCTTCTCAAAAAGAGCCCTTAGCTGGTCGGGATTGTCCAAAATTAGATCCGGCTTGTGTGCCGACAAATCGTCGTTTCCAAAGGGGGACTTGATCGCAATAACTTTGATCCCGGCAGTTTGAGCCGCAATAATATCGTTTATGGTATCCCCAACCATAATCGTCCGATCCGGGTCAGCCGAAATTTTCTTGATCGCCAGATGAATTATATCTGGTGCCGGTTTTACTTCTGCCACTTCGTCGCCGGAAGCAAGGGCGGTGAAAAACTTTGTCCACCCCAACTTCTCAACTGTTCCAACTGTATGATGCCTGAATTTGGTTGTCGCCATCGCCATACAAATGTTTTGCGAATACAAATAAGCCAGCAGTTCGTCAACACCCGGCAAAGCTCGTGCCTTATCGACAATCAAGCCGAGCCCTCTTTTCTGAAAGGCGCGCTTAAGTTCCTCTATCGGAGCATCGCAAAATTCGGGAAACATCACATCGAGTGGATAACCTATAAAGCTTTTGATTTCATCGTCGGATCGAGGTTTGGCACCAACCGATTCGAGGGCATAATTGGTCGCTATTATAACCCCTTCAGAAGAATCGATCAGGGTTCCGTCCAGATCAAAAATCACATTTTCAATTTTATCCAATATCATTTACATCAGGATACACAATCAGACAGCTCTTCGTCAATCACATATATTCAAAATATATTGACCAGCCTCAAAACAGATTTGGTTGCAAAGGACTGCAACTGTAACAAGTTATGCACACTCAAATTTTGGAGAATGAGCCGACCGAGGCCAATCTAACGACTAATCCCAACAGCTTGTCAGCAACCGGGTTAAAAAAGGAGGCTAATTTTGTTCAACTTTTGAAACCATTGCTACTCCTTTGGCGTTTAAGGAAGTAACAAAAGATTACCCAGGGAACGGTAGCTTTTTTGCTTTACTACCTGTTAGGTAAAGTATTAAGTTACAAAATTGATGACGAATTTAGTGCGGACCAGTTTAGTTTGAGTTTTTAAACTGCCCGGCACTTTTAGTACGAGGAACATTTCAGGAGGTAGCAATGTCGATTCTACGCAAATTTTCACTTCAACTGGTCGCCCTCACAGTCACCGCTCTCGCTTTAATATGGGCCGCCTCGGATGGCATCGCCTTGCAAACTTCCAGCGCCGAAACTGATATTATCTATCAGGAACTCCAACAGGAGTTGGCCAGCCTCAATCCGATTATTATTGCCGACACCGTTAACATCAAGGCGAATGATGAAACCGACGGGGCTTCTCCGCATGAACTTCCCGATACACGCGAGACGCTGTTTAAAAATATTAAGCTGTTTAACAATATGGCCTATCGGGTTAAAAACAGCTACATGGAGGAGATCGACTCCAAGGATCTGGTCAAAGCTGGTATTCGTGGTATGCTCCAAAACCTTGATCCCTTCTCCGTTCTGTTAGAAGAGAAATCATACGACCGCCTGATGGAATCGACCCACGGTAAATACGAGGGTGTCGGCATGCAGATCGACAACCGGGAAGATTACATCCGGGTTATCAGCCCGATCGAAGGAACCCCCGCCTATCGCCTGGGACTACAGGCTGGCGATGTTATAAGAGAAATTGATGGCACCTCGACCTATAAAATGACGACGCAGGATGCCGCCGATTTGATGCGCGGAACGGCCGGAACCGAAGTAACCCTTACGGTCAAACGGACCGGTGTTCCGGATTTAATGGAGTACGTCATTGAGCGAGCCGTCATCGAACTGAAATCGGTCAATTATTATGGCTTCATTGATAATTCCAACATCGGATATCTAAGATTAAACCGTTTCGCCGAAGAGACCGGCAATGAACTGCGTGAAGCTGTCAATGATATGAAAAGCCAAAAGAAAATGGATGGGATGATTTTTGACCTGCGCTCCAACGGCGGCGGTCTTCTCACCCAGGCAATTGAAACCGCCAACCTCTTTTTGGGACCGGAAAAGCTGGTTGTATATACGCGTGGACGAACCCAGAATTCCGAACGCCGCTATTATTCTGAAACAGAAGCTCTCTTCCCCAAAGGGAAACTGGTCATCTTAGTTGATGGCGGAACCGCTTCCGCTTCGGAGATTGTCTCCGGTGCCGTCCAGGACTGGGATCGTGGCATCATCATGGGAGAAAACACCTACGGCAAGGGACTGGTCCAGCAGATTTTCCCGGCTGGTGGCGATTATGGAATCGCGTTGAAACTGACGACCGCCAAGTATTACATCCCCTCGGGCCGCTGTATTCAGCGTCCCGAACATAGCAAAAAAGACCCTCTCGGTGGACATGCCACACCAGAGGATGAAGTTGCCGATACGCTTAATATTGAGGAGAAAGAAATTTTCTTCACCAATGGTGGGCGAACCGTTTATGGTGGCGGTGGTATCGTTCCTGATATCGAATCGGAGAGGGATATGTACGAAAACATAGAAATCAATCTGGAACGCAAATCAATGTTCTTTGACTTCTGTGTTCAGTACTCCTCTAATCATCCGGAAATTAACGAATCATTTGAAGTCTCTGACGAAATCATTGCCGAATTCAGAAGCTTCCTGAAGGGTAAAGAGTTCGATTACAAAACCGCATTGGAAGTTTCGCTGGATGAGATGAAAGAGATTGTTGAGGATGAAAGCAAGCAGGATATCTTCGATCAGTCACTGGAGCAGTTGGCCAAAATGGTTGAGCATGAAAAAGATGCTGACTTTGAGAAATCGGATAAGTACATCCGACGCGCCATCAAACGGGAACTGATGGTCAAGCTGTACGGTCAAACCGGAATGTACGAGCAGATCGTCTTAAAAACCGATCCGGTCGTCAGACAGGCATTTGAGTTACTCATTAATGACAAAGAGTACTCCCGTTTAATAGATGGCAAAGATGACAAAGCTGAACTGTAAAATTCTTTAAAAACAATGTTATCAAAATAAAAAAAACCGGCTCCATAGCCGGTTTTTTTATGGGGCAATTAATTCATGGTCTGGATGGTCTGTAGCTCTTTGCAAATCCTGAATTCGACAGGAAGTTATTGATTCTTATTGAAGGCTGTCAGAAGATATCAATGAAT
>JAUUYJ010000361.1 GCA_030588275.1 Candidatus Zixiibacteriota bacterium
CGGGATCCGAATTTGGACGAGATCAAATATCCATGTCGTCCCAGTTCTCCCAAACCGGCGGCATGCGCGGCAGGGGGGAGCATCAGTTGATAATTGCTACCGGAGATATGAGCTCGAGCCGAGTAACCCAGTTCTCGGATGAATTCGGCTAAGGCGATTGATATTTTAGCCGCCTGTCGATACTTCTTGGCGGTCTCCTCGGTGATCGGTAGTTTCGGAGCAGATTCCACTTTGAAATAATCCATCTCAACCGTGAACGATATCACATACTTATGGTTATTTCGGGTCGGTTTGCCCCAAGTTTCCGGCCCCCGTCCAACGTGTGAATAAACCCACGATCGGTCCAGCTCGGCAACGCCTACCTCATCGGCACCCAAATCAAGAGTGAGTTGTTTTATTTTTCGAGTGAATGAATCGGCTGAGTCACTGCTTTGCTCTCCGTTTACCGGACCATCGACAGCACCAACCCAGCCATGAATCTCACCAAAAATATCGTCAACCGCTTTCGATCTCTCGGCATCATAATATTTGCCGTCCGGAGCCAGCAGTTCCGGAAGGTTTCTAATTTTGTCATCGATCTCTTTGTTCTCTGGTCGCATACTGTAGTAGGTCCGATATCTCTCGGTACCCGGACGATAGTCACTGCGGGCAAACATGGTATCTCGTTCGTCAACCTGCTGATCGGTTGGCACAATTTTCATTTGGATTGATTTTCCTCCACCCAAAGGGAGAAAAAAGAGGGCAACCGAACCCCAGAAGAGGCCGGAAAGTACCAACCTAATCGCATCGGCCGATTCGAGGAAAACCGGAAAAGCAATTACTTTGAAAGGGTTGAACCAGACCAGTATCATGAAAACGATTGCCGAGGTCGAGATCAAAACGGCTCGCCATTTTTTTTCACGGTAGGAGGAAACGATCAGAAATAGCAGAAGCAGTAAAATCAGATATCCGGTTAGTAAAAAAAATATTGTTCTGAGATCCATACTGTCAGGCCGCTTTCCAAATCAAGAGCTGTTGTGAATCAGTTTTCTTTATCTACCATCAAACCTGATTTTCATTCAATAATTCCCAGAATGTCGAGCATAAAGGCTTGGCGGAAGGCGTACTCGCGAAGGTAATCGTATCGGCCCGAAGCACCACCATGACCAGCTGACATATTTATCTTTAGTAACAGACGGTTGTTGTCGGTTTTCAAATCGCGTAGTTTGGCGGTCCATTTGGCCGGTTCCCAATACTGCACGCGATTATCATACAGGCTACCGGTGATTAACATATTCGGGTATTTTTTGGCTTCGACATTATCATACGGTGAGTAAGATTTCATATAATGATAAAACTGTTCGTCTGCCGGGTTGCCCCACTCAGTATATTCGGCAACCGTTAACGGAATCGTTGAATCGCGCATGGTGTTAATGACATCGACAAAAGGTACGTTGGCCACAACTCCCAGATACAGGTCGGGACGCATATTAACCATTCCACCCATCAATAATCCGCCCGCCGATCCACCCTGACCAATCATCTTTTCAGGCGAACTAAATTTTTGGGAAATTAGATACTCGGCACAAGCGTTGAAGTCGGTAAAACTATTACGCTTATTCAACAACCGTCCCTGCTCGTACCAAGTGCGACCAAGCGTACTACTGCCACGCACATGGGCAATGGCATATATAAAACCGCGATCCAGAAGTCCAATCCGCCCCGAAGAAAATGTTGGATTACTGTTTGATCCATACGATCCGTAACCGTACAAAAGAAGGGGGTTGGTGCCATCTTTGGATATCCCTTTTTTGTACACCAACGAAATGGGGATTTTCGCACCATCTTGGGCCGTCGCAAATATCCGCTCTGAGCTGTAATCGTCAGGATTGTATCCACCTGGAATTTCATAATACTTGATTTTGGTTTTTTCCCGGTCCTTCATGTTATAATCATAAACTGTTTTGGGGCGTACCAAAGATTGATAAGTAAAGCGCAGAAGATCGGTATCAAACTGGACGTTGTCATTCTTCCAGACATGATAGATCGGGTCAGGCATATCGACATAATGGGTACTCTTATTTTTCAGGTCTTCAATCCGAATCTGTCTCAGACCATTGGCACGTTCCATTATCATCAGGTAATTGCGGAAAATATCGATGTACTCAATATAAACCGAATCACGGTGCGGGATTA
>JAUUYJ010000006.1 GCA_030588275.1 Candidatus Zixiibacteriota bacterium
GCGTGATCAAACCCAACACCGCGCCGGTGGGGTCCTGGATGACGACAAATCGACCAACCTGCGGAATATCCATCGGGCCGTTTAATATCTGACCACCCAGCTCCTTAGTCTTGGCAACCAGTGCATCAACATCATCGACCGCAACATACGCCAGCCAGTGAGCCGGGACTTCGTTCGGGACTTCCGCCGGCATCGCCATCATGCCGCCTGACTCTTTGTCGCCGGATTTCATCAGGGTGTAATCCATCCCCGGCATGCCGCTTGATTCTGGTTTCCAGCCGAGCAGTTCGGAGTAGAACTTGCCCGCTCCGTCGGTGTCGCGGGTCATCAGTTCGTTCCAACAGAATGTTCCGTGGGCCGGTTTTTGTGCTGTTTTTTCGTCAGACATTTTTGATTCCTTTCGATAGGTTGTTTTTAGAAGGCAAATAATTATACGAAACGAGAGGCGAATTAGTATCACATTTTGCTTTAAAAATATCCGTCGGGTCACACCCACTTATGGGCTATGAAATGTTAAAAGTGGTTGAATTTGATCCGAAATTGATTATATTTTCTGCGTATAAGAAAAGTATCATAAAGCGGAGAAAGTATGTACAACGAGATAATAATGGACCATTTTGAGAACCCGCGCAATGTTGGCGATATGACCGATGCCGATGGTGTCGGCACGGTCGGCAACCCGAAATGCGGCGATGTAATGACCCTTTATATAAAAATAGAAGATAACCGGATTTCCGATATAAAGTTCAAAACTTTTGGGTGTGGCGCGGCTATCGCCTCCAGCTCGTTTACAACCGAACTGGTTAAGGGGAAAACAATTGAGGAAGTTTTGAAATTCACCCGTACCGATATCGCCGACGGGTTGGGAGGTCTTCCTCCGGTTAAGGTTCATTGCTCCGTTTTAGCACTTGATGCTTTGCGGGTCGCGATTGAGGATTATCAGAAGAAGCAGTAAAGTCGATGCCGGAGCTTCCTGAAGTTCAGACCGTCGTTGATGGGCTCGTTGCTACTGTTTTTGGCAAGACGATTACGTCGGTACAGATCAAAAACAGTGCCCGGATTTATCCTTCTCAATATAGATTTAGGAAACTGCTGATTGGGGCGAGATTTGTTTCGTTTCGCAGGCGCGGCAAAAACATATTGATTGATCTTTCCAATGGTCACACCCTTTGGGTTCATCTGAAGATGACCGGCCATTTTTATTATCTTCCTGAAAAAGACTTAACCGGTAAGCATGATCATGTTGTGCTTGGCTTGGAAAATGATTCTTACAATTTGCGATTTAACGATTATCGACGCTTTGGGTATTTGAAAATCTATCCGACCTCCGAAATCTTTTCCCAAAAAGGGTTGGCTCAGCTGGGTCCGGAACCTCTGGAGATGTCGGCGAACGAATTTGCGCAGATTTATAAAACGCGTCGTCGAATGATTAAGCCAGCTTTGTTGGATCAGAGTATGATTGTCGGAGTCGGAAATATTTATGCGGATGAGTCGCTCTGGATGGCTCGCCTTCACCCGGAACGGATGACCGACTCGATATCCAACGCAAAACTGGCCGAGCTTCATGGTCATATTCAGACGATTTTGAATAAAGCTATTTCGAATATGGGGACATCGGTTGATAGCTTTGCCGGAGTGAATGCCAAGCCGGGTGGCTATCAGAAGTATCTGGTCGCTTATGGGCGTGAAGGGGAACCGTGCCAAAGATGCGACAAGCCGATTCGGCGAATGAAAATAGGGAGTCGCTCGGCCCATTTTTGTTCCTTTTGTCAACGGGCCCGCTAATTTGGGATAATTCAATCGGGCCGGTATTGACTATCGGTCGTAATCTGTTAAATTGGTTTTTTCAAACAACAAACCACGAAGAGCGGAGAATTTTATGATAAAGAAATTGGGAATAGTCGGATGCGGCCAGATGGGATCTGGTATTGCTCAGGTTGCCGCACAAGCCGGAATCAAAGTCGTGGCGATGGAGGTTTCAGACGAGCTGTGGCAAAAAGGGTTCGCTCGGATTGAGAAAAATCTGAACCGGGCTATCGAAAAGGGTAAAGCGGACGAAGCATTCAAGGAAAAAACGATGGGGAACCTGACCGGGACATCCAAGATGACCGATCTGGCCGATTGCGATCTGGTTATGGAAGCAATCGTCGAAAATATGGCGGTAAAAAAAGAGCTGTTTGCCGAACTGGATAAGATTTGTGGACCGGATACTATTCTGGCGACCAATACATCTTCCCTTTCGGTTGGCGATATGGCGGCGGCAACGAACCGTCGTGACAAAGTTTGTGGTCTGCATTTTTTCAACCCGGTTCATATGATGAAGCTATGCGAATTGGTTCGCACGATTGATACTTCGGATAAAACGATTGAAGCCGGACGAGCCTTTGCCGAAGCGTGTGGCAAGACCGTTATTGATGCGCAGGATCGTCCCGGATTTATTGTCAATGCCCTTTTGGTCCCTTACCTGTTAGATGCTATCCGGCTTTTGGAAAGTGGTGCCGCATCACGGGATGATATCGACAATGGAATGATGTTTGGTTGTGGTCACCCGATGGGTCCGCTAACCTTGAACGATTTTATCGGTTTGGATACGATGCTGTCGATTGCCGATATTATGTTTGAGGAATATAAAGACAAGCATTATGCCGCTCCCCCGCTTCTTCGTCGGATGGTTAACTCCGGGTATCTGGGGAAAAAATCGGGTCGCGGTTTTTATGATTACTCAAAAAAACCCCGATAGACGGGGTTTCAAAATAAATTGATGGAGTTGAATATGGATTTTAAATTTCTTGAGATAAAGATTGAAGATGCTGTTGCGGTCGTAACGATCAATCGCCAGGAAGCACTTAACGCGATCAACGGCGTTGTGATTGGTGAGTTGCATGCTTTTTTTACCAAAAACTGGATGACGCGCGATTTTCGGTGCGTCGTTTTGACCGGTGCTGGCAAAGCGTTTGTGGCTGGTGCGGATGTCAAAGAGCTTTCGCAGGCGGATGTTCCGGGTGCGGCTCGGATTGCCGAGATCGGCCAGTATTTGATGCACACCATCGAACATTTTCCGGTTCCGGTTATTGCCGCGATTAACGGATTTGCTCTTGGTGGCGGTTGCGAATTGGCGATGGCTTGCGACTTTAGATTGGCATCGGCCAAGGCGAGACTGGGACAGCCGGAAATCAATCTGGGGATAATCCCCGGTTATGGTGGAACGCAGAGATTAGCACGTTTGGTTGGTCGGGGTATGGCCAAGAAGATGATTTTTACCGGCGACCTTTTGACGGCTGATGAAGCACTCAAGGTTGGGTTGGTTGATGAGGTTCATCCTCCCGAAGAGCTTATGGAAAAGGCATTGGCGATGGCCAAAAATATCGCATCCAAATCTGGTCCGTCGATTGTTGCGGCCAAAGAGGCGATGTATCGCGGATTGGATGTTGATTTGAGTAATGGTTGTGCGATTGAAAAAAATCTGTTTGCCAACCTGTATGGTGGGCCGGATGCGACTGAAGGGTTGAAGGCGTTTTTGGAAAAGCGCAAACCGGAATTCAAGCACGGCAATTAACAGGCATCGCCTGTTGCATTATGAAATAATAAAAGCCTCTACTGTTATGAAAACGGTATAGGCTTTTTTGTGTGTAAGCTGTTTAGAAATATGCGGAGAGTCCGAAACGAACATATGATGAGGCAAATTGAAGCGCATCTGAAGAATATTCTGTTCCGTCTACAGAGCCATTATCGTAGCGAGTCTCCTGTGTGGTCTTGCGATATCTGTAAAGAAGACTACTACTGTATTCGGCCATCAGGCTTATATTTTTTGTGGCAAACCATTCTGCTCCAACAAGTACCCTACCGCCGACTCTCCATGCCTTATCAGTTTTAGTGCGAATATCCATGGAAGAATAAGCATAGGACTGTCTTTTACTGTTTTCAAATACCAAAGTTGGACCCAGTCCATAGTATATATTGACTTCAGCTTCACGATTTGGATAAAATATTTTTTGCAAATCCAATCCTATTTTTTGGGAATTATCATCCCCGTTATCATCAACGATCAGCGAATCTTCAGTCCAACGTGAATGGCCGATGCCCCCGAAATCGAGATAAAGACTCATACCGAATCGCCATGCTGAGCCGTCTGAATTGTGCTTCTTAATTGATATTGCCGATCCTTGAAATGAACCGAGTGTGAAGTTACTATTGACCCCAAACTGGAGTGCTTTTTTGCCTTTTTCAAGCGAGTTCTCGCGTGCATGAAGAGTGCAGGTCGTTAGCGCCAGAATCATCAGGAATAAGAATAATTTTTTCATTTTACCCTCACTAAGTTACTCATTGTTGAAATAATTCCACGTTGAGACTGATTCCCGTTGGTATATTTATTATACTTGGCTTTATAATAATAATTGCAGATCAAATACGCAAGTCGATCTCTATACAAAAAAAGCCTCTACTGTTATGAAAACGGTAGAGGCTTTCTTATTTTATTGCTACAAAGAATTTTTACAGAACTGTTAGAACGACCAGTTGATGATCGGGAATACCGGGAAAGCTCCACCCTGCTTGATGATATTTACAAGCCCAATCTGCAAGCCATACATCGTCTCGGCATAATTGACAATGCCAAACTGTAAGCCGCTGGCATGCTTGGCCGAGTTGAACCAACCGGATTGGAACCCCTCAAAACGACCCTTGACTATATTAACACCATTATTCTGCCATCCGAGGAAGTCGGCGTCAACTATTCCGACAAAACCCCATTGGAGTCCTTTTGATAAACCGCCTGTATTGTGATTTACGAAACCGATATCCAGTCCTTTGACGGTGACGTTTTTGCCATAGATGAAATTAATTCTAAGGCCAGTAATTGAAGTCGTTTCAGGGAATATCTGGAGCGGGTTGAACAGGGAAATCTGGATCGGCTTGTCCTGCGCTACTACCGGTAGGGAAAAAACGAGAACTGACAATACGATAAGGCACAGCGGTAATCTAAATCTTCTGAACATGACATCTCCTTGTTTACATTAAATAACTGTATGCTCTATGCTTATTATATTAGTCTATCTTTTGAGATGATGCAATTTTAATAAAATGGTGACTGACTGGAAAATTAAATATTCCCGGTCAGACCTTTACTTTTCTGGGTATCAGCCCGGTCGCTATCTGATCGAGGGCAGTATACATATACTTGAAGCGATCAGCCGACTTGATCGAAGAGAGGTCGACGACGAATTTTAGTCCACGAAGCATCGAAAATTCTATCGGTTGTTCAATCGCCCGCCTGATTGCCTCAACCTGCGACCGACCAAACTGGATACTGTCCGGGTATTCGACCGAAATGCGCAAATTATTGACCTTAACTTTTTCGGCCCCGGTTAAGGCGGCTGTCAACCTCAGCGCGGCCGCTTCAAAGAAGGTTACCGCGTTTTCCGGCATGCGACCGAAGCGGTCAGCCACCTCTTCTCTGATTTTTTGAATCTCATCAAGCGTACGGCTATCGGCGACACGTCGATAGATATCAACCTTTTGCTGTTTATTGTTTACATAATCGTCCGGCAAGTGCAGATCAAAAGAGCCTTCCAACTTGGTATCTGGTATCCTCTCCAGCTTTTCCCCTTTTAGTTCGGCGACTGCTTCTTCTAAAAGTTTGGTGTACAGGTCAAAACCGATCTCTTCGATGAAGCCAGACTGTTTGGCGCCGAGGATATTTCCGGCGCCACGAATTTCCAGATCGCGCATCGCCAGAGCGAAGCCGGAGCCGAGGTCGGAGTGGGCCTCAATGGCCCGAAGCCTTTTTCTGGAATCGCTGGTCAAAAGACGATAGGGTGGTGTCATCAGGTAGGCGTACGCATGGACGGCAGAACGACCGACTCGTCCCCGTAGTTGGTATAGCTGGGCCAGGCCGAAGTGGTCGGCCCGGTTGATGATTATCGTATTGACCGAGGGGATATCAAGCCCCGATTCAATGATGGTGGTGCATAATAGAACCTGATAGCGCCCCGCCAGAAATGCCATCATGACCCCTTCCAGTTCCTTTTCGTGGAGCTGTCCATGAGCGATCCCGATTTCGACCTGGGGGAGGAGTTTTTTTAGATAGCGATACATCGCTTCAATCGAATGGACCCGGTTATGAACAAAAAAGACCTGTCCATCCCGGTCGATCTCGCGCAGGATTGCTTCGGCAATTGTTTGTGGGTTGAACTCGGTTATTTCAGTATTGATCGGCAAACGGTCGCGCGGTGATGTGTTAATCAATGACATATCGCGCGCCCCCATCATGGAAAGTTGCAGGGTGCGGGGGATCGGTGTCGCGGTGAGGGTGATGGTATCGACATTTCTTTTCAGTTGGCGCAGTTTTTCTTTGTGAGCCACACCAAAGCGCTGTTCTTCATCGACAACTAACAGACCCAGATCATAAAACGAAATATCTTTGGAGAAGATGCGATGGGTACCGATGATGACATCGACACGACCGGCCGCCAACTCCTCAACTATTTTTTTCTGCTCGGCTTTGGTTCTGAACCGGGAGAGCATCGCCACTTTCATCGGATATTCTCGGAGGCGGGCTGAGAAGGTGCTGAAATGTTGCTGAGCCAAAATTGTCGTCGGGACCAGGATGGCAACTTGCTTACCGTTTTCGACCGCTTTGAATGTGGCCCGAATCGCCACTTCGGTTTTGCCATAACCAACGTCGCCACAAATCAAACGGTCGGCTGGACTATCCCCCTCCATATCATTTTTGACGGCGATTATCGCCTTGAGTTGATCGGGCGTTTCCTCGTAAGGGAAAGAGGCTTCCATCTGCCTTTGCCAGACGGTGTCGGGCGGGAATTTGTGCCCCTCTGCGATTTTCCTCTGGGCATAAAGCTTTATCAATTCCGCCGCCATATCGGCCAGCGCCTTTTTGGTCCGTTTTTTGATCTTATCCCAGGTCGGTCCGCCTAATGCGGTCAGTTTGGGTGTGGCATCTTTTCCGGCATACTTGGAAACGCGGTTAAATTCCTCAATCGGGACAAAAAGTTTATCGCCGTTTTTGTAATGAAGCAGGAGGCAGTCGCGGTTACGGCCATCGATTGACAACGTTTCCAGCTTTACAAAACGGGCCAAACCAAAATCGGCATGGACGACAATGTCCCCCGGATTGAGGTTGGAGTAGGAGGCTAAGGCGACCCCCTCTTTGTACCGTCGCCGTTTGATGCGTCGGAACTGGCGTGAGAAAATTTGGTGGTCGGTCAGAAGGGCCAGCTTCATTGAATCGGAGATGAATCCGGCATGGAGGTGAAAAACTTCAACCGGGATTTCGATCTCTTTTTCCGCCAGGATTTCCTGCAAGCGATCAGCCTGTCCCCGGTTGTCGCAGGTTATCACCGTTCTGAAGTTTTTACTTTTGAATTTATTGACCAGGTCGGCCAGGTAATCGAAGCGGTTGCCAATTGCCGGATGTTCGACACATCCAAAATCAAACCGTTCGTTCTGCCTGGAACGGAACGGATGTATATCAATATTTACATATGATCCGATCCGATTGATCTGATCGACCGGAGCAAAATAATATTTGTCGATTGTTGGGGGTGCCTCAAACTTCTCACATGCTTTGTCGTAATGATCCTGTCCAAGGTTATAAAACTCTTTCATCTCTTCCAAAAGTGACTGCCCACCGTTGAGAACAAACAGATCGTCTTCACCCAGATAGTCGAGAATTGAGGCGGTTGGCAAACCGAAGGCGACCGCCAACCATTCCAGTCCGGGGAGGTCCGGTTCGCAGATAAAGCGGGCCCGGACCAGATCGGCATCCTTTTCGGTCATTTTTTTTAGATGGTCTTCAATCGTTTCGGAACGGATCGGAATTTCCCGCCGGGGGAGGATCGTTACTTCTTCTAATTTTTTTATGGTGCGCTGGTCGCGAACGCCAAAATACCGAAGAGAATCTACTTCATCCCCAAAGAATTCGGCCCGCACCGGCAGTTCATGTGACGGTGAGAAAAAATCTATCAGCCCGCCTCGCACGGCGAAATCTCCCACCTCCTCGACCGTTGGGACCCGATTGAACCCCAGCCCAACCAGTTGATCGGCCAAGTCGTCCGGCTCCAACATATGGCCGACACGAAGCATAATTGTTTCCCGAATAAAATCATCTTTGGGGATGGTCGGTTCGATGAGCGCTTTGGCCGGAATGATTATGATCCGTTTGCGATCTGAAAGAAGGTCTTTTAAGGTTGCCAGCCTTTGCCCGACAATGTCTCCGGCCGGTGAATGGAACTGATACGGAACAACCTGACGGGGTGGAAAAAAAGCGACGTTCGATTCGCCGATCAGATTGGCCAGATCGTCGGTCAGGTTTTGCCCTTCGTCAAAATCGGAGGTGACATAGATGACGTTGCCCGATTGTTGGCGGTACAGTTGTGAGAGGAGAAAAACGACCGCACCACCGGCCAAACCGGTGACAGCTATCCCCCGGTTTGATGAACCAATGTTTTCATCTCCATTATTGGCAGGATCTTGCCGCAAATTATTGACAGTAGCCATCAGTGTATCAAGAATTGGGGAGGCTGAGAATGTTTCCTCGATTGATTTGGCAAACGGTGAACGGTTCATTCGGTCTCTTTCCATACAGATCGGTTGCAATGGTTAAAATTGCAAAAACAGAAAAAACCCCAACCAATTAATTTGGTGGGGGTGTCCGATTGTTTATATATTGTCGGTCTATTATACGAATATTTGGAGCAATCTGAAAATAAATTATTTGAATTTTTATTTGGTCTGGAGAGTAATCAATCTACCCGGTCCGGGTTAATCCATTTGAAGCGGGTTAACCCCTCATCCGACCCGATCCAGAGGAAATTTCCATCCGAAACCAACGCGCGAATCCGAATTGACAGGAGGCCATCATCTTCTGTGAAACGACGCATCCGACCAGATTGGCGTTCAATCAAAATCAGTCCATCGTCAACCGCTGATGCTATGTAACGGTCATTAATGGCTGAGGCAAACGATCCTCCGGCGGAGGTGATATACGGAATCGATTTTGATTTTTCGGTTTTTATATTTATCGAAGCCAGGCCCCAGCTTGACGAGATCAACAGTTCGTTTTTATAAAAAGCGATATGCCTGATTTCTCCGTCAAGAATCCCTTCCTCATCTTTGAGGCGGCCAATAATTTTTGATTTTAGATCGATGTAATATGTCCCCTTGGCGGTTCCGATTATCAGAACATCTTTGGCAATCTTCAGGGCGGTTATAAACCGCTCTTGCAGAATATTTCGGCTGATCGTTACCAGCGTGTCAGCGGACGGGGTATAGAGGGCCAACCCGCGAGCGGTTCCGATCCAGACCGAATCGTTTCGGGCAACGACGGCGGTCGCTTCATTATCCGGGAGTCCGTGCCGTCCGGTCAGGGCGCGAAGTTCTCCCTTTTTTTTGGACAGGATTGTCAGACCGTACTGCCCGGCAAAATAGATATTTTTTTTGTCACCGGAAATGTCATAGATTATTTCAGAATCAAAATCGTGCAGGTAACGCGGTTCAAAATGTTCGAAGCGGCCAAAGTGTCGATCAAAGAGGGTCACGCCCAGTCGGGCCTGCGCAAACTGGGACGGTCTGAAACCGCCGTTTCCTCCTACCCAGATAGAATCTCCATCAAGGTAAATCGCATCGGTCTCTTTTTGGAGCAGACCGTACGGATGCAGTTCCCCTATCAGACTAAGATTGTCGGCTCGGATCAGCCCCAAACCCCAGGTTCCAATAAAGACATTGTCGGACCGATCATCAAAATAGGCGGTAATTTGAAAATCTCTGAAAAAGTTGTCGGTAAAGTATCCACCATCCGAAAGGAGATATCCAAACGGCAGAAGGATATCCGGGATCGGATCGGGCGGGCGTGAATCGTGGTAGTTGTCGAGAGGGAATTCATTATCAAGCGACCAGCTATCCAGAAAATCATTATGGCTGTAAATACCGGAATTGGTCTCGGCATAAATAACCAGGTCGTCAAAAGTAACCGTCAGTCTATTGATATAACTATCCGGAAGCCCGTCCGACTTGGTGATCGGGTCGGCCCAGTTATGATCTCGTCGATGATATCGCAAGATTCCATCGGTCGTTCCGATATAGGTATAATCATAACCGACGGTGATGCAGGTTATGTGGGAAAAATCGGTCCAGGAGACAGCTTGTCCCGGAATAATTTCCGAATTTATTCCGGTTGAGCCCAGCAGGAGAAACAGAAAAACTATCCGCAATCTTATGGTCATCATCGCCAGTTCAATAATAGATTGATGACCGTTGCGGTCATGGTACTGTAACCGGTTTTGATTCCCTTTTCATCCACCTTGAAGGCGACATGATGCCATGGCTTGTCGGCACCGATCGCTTTGTTTCCAACCCCGAGGCGAAACATCGCACCTTTTGTTTCTTTGAGGTAACAGGCAAAATCCTCCCCCCCCATAACCGGGGGAAGCCTGAACAGCTTACGCCTGGGGTACAGCTTCTTAAAAGAATCGGTAATAAACTGATTAACCCGTTCGTCATTTATCAGAGGTGGATAGTTGGCGTTGGTGATAACCTCGACTTTTGCTCCAAAACTCTTTCCGATATCGGTCGCAACCTTTTTTATCAGGCGGGGTAGTTTTTTTGAAACAGCCGGGTCGAGTGAGCGGGCGGTCCCGGATAATTGGACTCTATCGGCGATGGCATTCCTGACCATGCCACCTGTGATTGTGCCAAAAGTAATTACCGCCGGTTGGACCGGATCGATCATTCGCGAGACAACCTGCTGGAGGCCGGTAATTATTTGCGCCGATATGGCGATGGCATCAACCCCCTTGTGCGGCATGGCGGCATGACCGGATCGACCATGTACAATTAAGTCAAAATCGTAAACGGCCGCCATTGAGACACCGTTTGATCGGCCGATTGTTCCGCAGGGTAATTCCGGATCGACATGGAGAGCGACGATGGCATCAACTTTGGGTGATTTTAACACCCCCGCCTTGATCATCTCAATCGCTCCACCGGGGGGAACCTCTTCAGCCGGCTGAAACAGAAATTTTATCGTGCCTTTCAGATTTTTCTTCATCCCGGTCAATAGTTTTGTGGTACCAACCATAATCGCCATATGCACATCATGACCGCAGGCGTGCATATAACCGGGTCGGCATGATGCGAACGGCAGGCCGGTCTGCTCGGAGATTGGCAAGGCATCGATATCGGTCCGGACCGCAATCACCGGTCCCGGTCGTCCGGTCTCAAGGGTTGCCCAAAATCCGGTCGGGGCGTAATCGTCGGTTATTTGCAGACCCAGCTTGTTAATCTGTTTTTTCAGGTAGGCGGTCGTTTTGAACTCCTCATGTCCGACCTCAGGGTTCTGGTGGAGGTGTCGGCGCAGGTTGATTATCTCTTTTTCAATCAAGTCTCCGCGCTTGGTTATCTCTGGCAAAAATAGATTGAGACTATCCATCGATCCGTTCATCAGAAGTTGTCTGATCTCTTTTCCGTTTAATTAAATTGACCCAACGATGGGCAAAATGGAGCGGATCGGGGAGACGATATTCGGACAGGCAGGAGGAAACTACTCTGATCGAATCATCAACACCGCACAGGTGCCCCGGAGAGATGTAAATTGGTTTAACCCCGGTTTTAGAACGATAAACAACGCCGATTTGATTGTTCCCTGCTATAAGTTTGGCCTGGTTTCCTTTTTCATCCTTGACCTCATTATGCCGACCAATCAGTTTTTTTCGAGCAACGCCAATTGTCGGGAGATTTAGAATTAACCCGAGGTGGCAGGCCAGACCAAACCGATTGGCATGAGCGATCCCATGTCCGGAAAAGATTATCAAATCGGGAACCGTCTCAAGTTTGGACAACGCATCAAGAATAACCGCTCCTTCTCGAAAAGCTTCAAGGCCCGGAATATTAGGAAAAACCGCTTCCCCACAGGCGGCCGTTTTTTCGACCTCCTCCATAGCCGGATATCGAACCATTGCTACTCCTGAATATAGGAGATTTTTGGTATGATCAAAAGCGGTATCGACTCCGGCAATCAGGTCAATTTGATCAAGCGAACTTTCAATTATTACCTGATCTTTAAATTTCTTTTGAATATAGGCCGCATCACTCGGATGACCCGGCCACTGATGAAGTTCACATATTTCCATAACTTTTGCCTTAAACCCCTTCCCCCTGATAAAAAGGAAATCAACTTTTTGCTTATGGATAATTCAAATAGCCCGGTGAAAAATTAATTCAACAACTGGTATAAGTTGATAACGGCTTTGCTCAAAACCTAAAACCGCACCGATTGTTCAAATATAGAAAAACAAGCCCACATACCCCAAAAATTGAATCAACCACCGGCTAAAGATAAACGGCTCTATCTATACCGGTAGTTTGAATATTTACTAAAGAGAACTGTTAGTCGTTAAAAAGATCGTCAAAGGCATTTTTGCGACCACTCTTGTCGGCCATTTTATCCTGCCGTTTGGCTCCGATTACACGAGCCTGAAAAAAGTCGCAAAAGTTAGATTTGTCTTTGATTTTGACCGTGTCGTCAACCCGCTCGCGACATTGGCGAGCTGAATGAGGATCGAAAAAACGGCAACCTCGACAACATTTTAGATCGGCCAAACAGGCATCACAATGATCCAGACGAGTCGGTTTGCTCGTTACATCGGTCGCTTTTCCACAATTCCAACAGGTTAAACTCATTCAACAGCCTCATTTTTATAATTGATTATACCGCATCAAATCAATAATGTCAAACAGACCGATTAATCTGATTTGTGGGAAGTGACGATACTGTTAATCAGTTTGACATTATTTCAGGGCGATCCGTATATTGTGGAACCTGGATAAGTGGGATGGGAGTGATGCTCACTTAACAAGCAGGATTGCATAAACAAAAAAATTGAGAAAAAATCATGAAATTTGATAGGTCGATATTTAAGGCTTACGATATTCGGGGAACGGTGCCGGAGCAGTTAACCCCGGAAATTGCTTACCAGATCGGTAACTCTTTGGCTGGCTACCTAAAACCGAAATCGATTGCAGTTGGACGGGATATGCGGGTTTCCTCCGATCAACTTTTTGATGGTCTGTCGGAGGGGATTATTGATCGGGGTGTTGATGTCGTCGATCTTGGTATGGTCTCGACCGATGCGTTGTACTTTGCCGTTGGCAAATACGGTTACGACGGTGGGGTGATGATCACCGCTTCGCATAATCCGGGCCATTATAACGGGTTTAAGGTTTGCCGTCGGGAGGCGGTCCCGCTCTCCGGTTCCGAAGGGCTCAACATTGTCGTCGATGATGTGGCGGCGGAAAAGATTGAAAAATCTCCCAGCAAAGGGTCTATCGCCCGGCGGGATATCTCAGAAGATTTTACCGCGCACGTACTGTCGTTTATTGATCCGACCGCTATCAAGCCTTTTTCGATTGCGATTGATGCCGGAAATGGAATGGCGGGAAATATTGTCGAACCGGTTTTCAAACGTCTCCCCTGCCGCGTAACTCCGTTGTTTTTTGAACCGGATGGGACCTTTCCGAATCATGAACCAAACCCTATCCAACCGGAAAATCTGGTCGACTTGCAGAAAGCGATGCGGGCCGGTAATTGTGATCTGGGTGCCGCCTTTGATGGTGATGCCGACCGGATGTTTTTGCTCGACGAAAACGGCGTTTCGTTGGGAGGTGATATGGTTACCGCTCTGGTGGCTGATAAGATTCTGCAAAGTAGCTCGAATGAAACGATTCTGTATAACCTGATTTGCAGTCGCGCCGTTTCTGAACTGGTCGCCAAGCGAGGCGGTCAATCGGTTCGGACCCGTGTCGGTCATGCGATCATCAAACCTTTGATGAAAAAGCATAACGCTATTTTTGGCGGCGAACATTCGGGGCATTTTTATTTCAGGGAAAATTGGTTTGCCGATTCCGGCCTGATCGCTCTGGTTGTCTGCCTTGAGCTTTTATCCAAGTCGGAAAAGTCGTTGGCCGAACTGGTTAGTGAATTTGATCGGTTTGTCCGGTCGGGTGAGATCAACAGCCGGGTTGATTCGATTGAAAATAAAATTGATGCGGTCGGTAAGGCATTTTCGGACGGGGAGATTGATCGGCTTGACGGCTTAACTATTCAATATTCTAATTGGTGGTTTAATCTGCGCCCGTCAAATACCGAGCCTCTGTTGCGCCTCAATGTCGAGGCGGATAATAAGGCACTTTTGGATGAGCGGGTCGCCGCCCTTTTGGAAATTATTAGAAACTAACGATGGAAAAGATGGCCAAAATCTTAGTCGTTGATGATGATCCTCTGCTTTTGGATCTGCTTTTAGAAACGCTTCAGACAATTGGGTACGATCCGACCGGGGCATCGGGAGGAGCTGAGGCACTGGAGCTGTTGGGACAGGAAATTTTCGAGTTAGTAGTTAGCGATATCAAGATGCCGGGGATGAGCGGGATTGATCTGGGTCGTCAGGTTAGACAAACCTATCCCAATATTCCGATCATTTTTATTACCGGCGTTTATGACCCGGAGCATCTTCAGCAGTTTAAGCCTGATGGTTTTTTGGCCAAACCGTTTCGTATAAATCAGATTGAGCAGTTGATTGAATCGACGCTGAGTATCACAGAAACCGCCGCTGGCACTTTCCCTGCCGAAGGGATCCTGGTTGTTGATGACGATGATAGTTTTCGGTTGATGTTGATTGAGGCTTTGAAGCTGTTTGGTTACCGGCCGTATGGAGCGGCTGATTCCGCCGATGCGATGAGGCTGATTGGGCATAATAAATTCTCTGTCGTTGTCACCGACATAAAGCTCTCGCCTAATGATGGGAGCGGCGCTGGTGACGGACGGATATTGGCGCGTGAAATCAAGAAAAACTGGCCAGAGATCAGAACTGTTTTAATCACCGCCTATTTACAGAGTGACCTGAAGGTTGAGATTAGCCAAAGCGAGAACGAGGTTGCCGATGCCGTCCTTCTGAAACCGTTTAAGATTGAAGAGCTGATTGATATTTTGGAGCGGCTTTCAAGTGAGCGCAAAATGGTGCTTACTCAAAATTCTGATTAAATTATTTTAATAAAATCATCTGCTTTGACTGAATCTGGTTTTCTGAAATTAATTTGTACAGATAAATTCCCGAAGCGACCATTGCACCACCATCGTCACGACCATCCCACACAACCGAGTGGAGCCCGACCGGTTTTGTTTCCCGGACGAGTTGGCGTACCCTCTGTCCCAACAGATTAAAAACTTCGATGCTGACGGAACTTCGCTTTGACAGACGGTAACTAATCGTCGTTGTTGGATTGAACGGATTGGGCCAATTCTGGAGTAATTCAAACGGGCGCGACGCAGATAATTGGTCAGATTCAATATCGGTCATACATCCAACCCCTTCGCCACCGATCAAAACCTGACAGTCATTATAGATCGCTTCGCATGGTGAGCCAGGTAGCAGGTGAAAATCGGCGGAAAATATATTGCAGAATAAGGGATCGGCGGAAAAATTGCCATCCACGTTTTCGAATCCTGATACCGCTCCGACCCAGTCCCCGCCAAAGTTTTCGTAAAAATCTGAGCAGGAGATATTCAAGTTAGATAGTTGACCGGACTTATCAGTCCCATCATCAAAAACGGCTTCACCGTCAAAGCTGAAGGCGATTATCGATTTTGATATTGTTACGGATGATCCTGAGAGATACAGCCCGCCCCCTTCGCCGGGTTTGTTATCCGATGTGGTTTTTGCGTAATTGCCGACAATGGTGCAGTTGTCTATCATGATGGTGCTGTTCACCGAAGATAATCCCCCACCCTGCCCAGGGTAATAGTGCATCCTGTTTTCCGCCATCGCTCGGTTACCATAGATCTCAGATCCCGATATTTGCAAATTGGAATTTTGCAAATAAAGACCGCCACCCGATCCTGATGCGGATGGCTCAAATGAGTACCAACCCTCGGCGCAGTTGCTTCTGATCTGACTATTGATGATGGTCAGGTCGGTTTGGCCTCCTGAGAGTCCCCCACCTCGGGCGGAGATATTATCGGCGATAAGACATTCGTCAAAAGTTGGAGATGATCCGTGAAGAAGAACTCCCCCTCCCGATGTGATCGTACTTCCCGCGTTTTCGAAAGGAGTTTCATTGTTTTGGATAATACAGTTGATAAATATTGGTGCGGCTGAATCGGAACAGTAAACGCCACCACCGCCATCAAAAGCAAAATTGTCGATTATAACACAGTCTCTTATTATCGGGGAGGAGCCGTTGACAACAATGAGGCCTCCTCCAAAAGAAAGGCTATCGGGGCCGGTAGGGGGCGCATATCCGCCGGTAATCGTGAACCCCTGGATGACTGTTCTGTTTGTTTCTCTCTGATGCAAGCGAAAAACGCGATGCGGTTCGGCACTGGTCCCCTGACAATCCAGCTTCGTTGCATGGGGACCCTTAAGCGACATCAAGGTTATTGGCTTCCGACCAAAATCTAAATCACGGTTTCCCAAACCGGTATAATCGCCGGGGGAAACCAGAATGGTATCGTCATCTTCGGCATAGACGATAGCTAATTTAATCGTGTTATATTGTGAGGGGACATTTAAAATTTCGGCTTGAGAAATTATGGACGTAAACAGGGTGGATATGATAATCAGTATGACAGCTTTATAAACCTGCTTTGAAATCATCTGTTGTCCCTGCCTTAGGTAAAAAAAGAGATCGATCGTTCATCCATATCTATAGACGTAACTGTAGCCTGAATGTTCGAAAAATAAATATATATCAATTTTATCCGAATTGCCAAATATGCCTTTGGTTCGGAATCATACGCCAGCGATTAAATAGAAAGGTGTTGTCAAAAACAACCTCTTCGATTATATTGTACAGAACTTACTCACCGCCACGTAGTCAACAAAGTCAACCCACTTGACGAGGTGTGGAAATGAAAATCATCTCTAAAATATTTGCTATTATTTTGATCACAGTCTGCTGTTCGGCCGTCTCCGGTCAAATCTCCAATATTCAGATTTCTTCCCCTCATATTGCCCTGCAAAATGAGGAGCAGGTCTTTTACTCCCCTATTGATGGTAAATTTGCTATTGCGACCTGGCGCGATTTCCGGCTTGGATTTCGGCGTTGTGGAATCGGCCGCACCACCGATGGTGGAGCGACCTGGAGTGACCAACTCAACTGGCTTTTGATGGATGTTGATAATCGCCAATCTGATCCGACCATGACGGTTGATGCTCAGGGGAATTTTTATCTCAGTTTCCTCGATTACAGTTCAGGACAGTTTATGGAAGATTCCAGCTTTATCACCTTTATTAAATCTACCGATAACGGAGCAACGTGGGCGGGGCCATATCCGGTTTCGACCAGTCATGGCCCGTGGTTTGAGGATAAGCAGTTTATCGCCGCCGATCGGACCGGTGGCGCACATGATGGGAACGTCTATATTGCATGGGCTCGGTTTCCCAATCCGACTCGGATGATGTTTTCCCGGTCGATTGACGGAGGAATCACTTTTTCAGACACTCTGATTGTCGGGCCGTCGCAGGATCACGAACCTTGCGGATATGTTGTCGATGCCGGGCAGTTTGCTCAACCGATTGTCGGGTCCGATGGTGCTGTTTACGTTTTCTGGTCCGGAGCTGAATTGATTGAAGATGAATGTGCCGGGTATACCGCCATGAAGATGTCAAAATCGACCGATGGTGGGGTTACCTGGCCAATTATGGAACAACCAGTATTTCAGTTTCCTTATCTGCCTCAGGCTGATGGAGGGATTAATATTTATAATTCTGCCGCTGGCGATGCTGACATAACCGGCGGGCCGTATGATGGCAATATTTATATTTCGACCTGCTATGGCCAGGAGGATGGGGCGCTTTATCATTCCGATGTGGTTATGATTAAATCGACCGATGGTGGTGCTACCTGGTTGCCACGGGTGCGAATTAATGATGATCCCTTTGGGTTCGACATGGATCAGTTTCATCCCTGGTTGGTCGTCAATCAGGATGGAGTCATCGCAACTATTTTCTATGATCAGCGGCTTGATGTTAATCATTACAAGTTCGACGTTTTTGCCGCCTATTCATTTGATGGTGGGGAGACGTTTACCACCAATCACCGCATCACAACGGTCTCCTCTTCGCCTGATGACCTGAAGAAAAGTTTGGGCGTTGCTGGCGTTCAAAATAATTTGAATGAGGGACAGTTTGATGAAAGCGGTACTTATCAATTTTTGACTCCCAAGGCTGGCTTGCTCGCCGAATATATTGGTATTACATCCAACCATGACAGCATCACCGCCGTCTGGACCGACTCCCGCAATGGGAATCAGGATGTATTCGGCGCCACATATGTGATACCGTTTTTGAAACCTCGCCTGTTTGGTGTGGCTGATGGTGGATTTTTGGGAACTGTCGGAGACAGTTTGTACTGGTCCAGTTGTTGGCATGAGAACGATGTTTCCTACCGGATCGAAATTGACGATGATCCTGGATTCGGGACACCCAATATTGTTGAGCCGGTGAGTGACAACAAGCTGTATTCTGCTTCGATCTCTTTGCCTGATGGCGTTTATTATTGGCGGGTTAAATCCTTTCGCACAGTTGAGCTTGATTCCACCGACTATAGCGAAGTTTGGTCGTTTGAAATCGATACCGAGGCACCTCCTCTTGCTATCCCCGGCGCGCCAATTAACAATGAACTGTTGACCGGGGAATTCCCGACCTTCACCTGGTCGGTCACCAAGGATGCCAATGAGTATTTTGAAATTGAGGTGTCTCTTGATCCTGGATTTTCCGGGACTGCTCCCTATTTTCATTACGATCTGATTACCGATCAATTTTTTGCATTACCGGAACCGTTGCCGCAGGAGGGAACATATTACTGGCACATCAACCATTATGATCTGGCCGGAAACGAATCGGGTTATAGTTCTGCTGAGAGTTTTTCCTTTATCAATTACCTTTGTGGTGATGCCAATGGCGACCTTATTGTTAACGTTGGGGATGCCGTTTTTCTGATCAATTTTGTTTTTAAGGGTGGAGACGCTCCGGTCCCGTTGGAATCGGGTGATGCCAACAATGACGGGTTAGCCAATGTGGGTGATGCCGTTTATCTGATTAACTTTGTCTTTAAGGGTGGAGACGCTCCTTGTGAATAAGTAGAGTAATCTGACAACAGGCAGATCAGTTCATAAAAAAAACCCGGACATCCAATCCGGGTTTTTTGTTTGAAGACTTATCTGGGCGTATCAAAATTATCAGACTGCCGGTTCATCCATTTTGTATAAGCTCTTCCATTCCTCTCTGGAAGGACCGTACAGACCGGGTACAACCACTCCGGCCATTCGCATCATGATTGTCATCTGTCCGATATGATGCGCTTCATGAATTAGAAAGATATATAGGCTGGAACCCCGTTTCCAGGTTTCGCCATACATGTCATCTTCAATCTGAAGATCCGAATCGGACCAACCCTCGATCTGTTCGAGAAGTTTTTTACCGTTTGAGACATATATATTTTTAAGATCGCTCACTTTGGTTGGGATCGGATCTTTTTCGGTCGGACCATCCAGCTTGAAGCCAAAGCGATTGCACATCTCCGGGAGGGTGGTCACGATATGCCAGGCAACTCGCCCCAGAGTTCGGATATTTTCCTGCTGGGGTAAATTCAACGAATCATCGGTCAGAGCATCAAACAGCTTTTCCACTTTTGACATCTCTGAACTCCAGGCCGTTTTGAATTCGGCTACGGTCGTAAACATGGTCGTTACTCCTTTATTCTATTGGACTATTTGATTTTGTTTTCCATAATTTTTTCTATTTCGTTTATTGTCTCATCGGATAATTCGACTTCGGATGCGGCCAGATTTGATTGTAGTTGTTCAAGCGTTGTTGCTCCGGTAATCGCCGAGGAGACCTCCGGGTGTTTCAACACCCAGGCCAAAGCGAGTTGTCCCGGTGTGATGTTTAAATTTCCTGCAAGCGTTGTTAACTTTTTGGCTCGTTCGATATTCTCCTCGGTTAATTCAGCATCAAGCCAACTCTCTTTTCCGCCGCGACTATCGGGAGGTACGCCATCGTTATATTTGCCGGTAAGGATACCTTGCGCCAGAGGTGACCAAACGACCAACCCGATTCCTTGCCCGGCGCAATAGGGCATTAATTCAGATTCGATCTGCCGATCCAAAAGATTGTAGCGGGGTTGTTCCACTTGCGGTTTGTAGCAATTCTGTTTTTCGGCAATCTTTACCGCGCTGTCGATCTGGTTCGCATCCCAAACTGAAGTTCCCCAATAAATTATTTTCCCCTGACGAATTAAATCATCCATAGCACGGACAACCTCTTCCACTTCGGTTTCGGGATCAAAGCGGTGGCAAAAATAGATATCGAGATAGTCGGTTCCCAGCCGTTTCAACGTACTGTCAATCGACTCAAAGATATGTTTGCGCGACAGCCCACGATCGTTGACGTTGTCACTCATCGGCCAGAACAGCTTGGAGGAAATTACCAAATCGGAGCGCTTGTAGTTGGGAAGAATTTTCCCTAATGAATTTTCCGCTTGACCGCGCGCATAGATATCGGCTAAGTCGATAAAATTTATCCCTCCATCGACCGCCATTGCCAGCAGATTTTCTGTCATCTTCTGCTCAATACCTTTTCCAAATGTCAGCCATCCGCCCAGTGAAATTTCTGAGATTTTCATTCCTGCCGAACCAAGTCTGCGATATTTCATATGATAATTTCCTCATTCAATGTGACTACACAATTAGAACAAACCTTTTACACAATTACGTCGGGTAGGAATAATAATTTTCTTTTATCTCCGCTACAATCACTTATTATTTTAATTAATGGAACGGGAGCGATATGAACAGATCTGATCTGACAAAATTGTTTAAGGCGAAAGCGGTATCTCTGGGGTTTGGAGCGGTTGGGATTTCCGAAGCGGTTCGACTGAATGAGGAAGCGGTTCGTTTGCAAAGCTGGCTGGAAAATGATTTTCACGGCTCGATGAATTATATGGAAAATTATCGGGAGGTCAGAGACGACCCCAGATTGTTGCTTGATGGAGCAAAGTCGGTTATCTCATTTGCTTATAATTATTACAACCCTGAATTCCCTACCTCGAAGTGCGGTCTGAAAATTTCTCGCTATGCCTCGGGACGGGATTATCACAAAGTTTTGAAGGCCAAGCTGAAACGGCTGGTACGAGCTGTCGAAACTCAAATTGGCCAATTTAGATATCGCGCATTTGTTGACTCGGCTCCTATTATGGAACGGGCCTGGGCGGTTCGTTCCGGGATCGGGTGGATTGGAAAAAACGGTAATCTGATTATTTCGGGAAAAGGAAGTTTCTTTTTTCTGGCCGAGTTGATTGTTGATATTGAACTGGAGTACGACAGCCCGGCCACCGATCATTGTGGAAGCTGTCGGTTATGTATTGATGCCTGCCCGACTGAGGCGATTGTGCAACCGTTTGTTGTGGACGGGCGCCGATGTATTTCGTATCAGACTATAGAGCATAAGGGGGAACTGGACGTGGAGTTAGCCAGCGGAAATCGTGAGTGGATTTTTGGATGTGATGTCTGTCAGTCTGTTTGCCCCTTTAATCGGTTTTCGGTTTTGCACAGCGAACCAGATTTTATTCCGAAGGAAACGATTGGGAAATTGGGTAAAGCAGATTGGAGTGAGTTAACAAAAGAGCAGTATAATCAGATTTTCTTTGGGTCGGCGGTCAAGCGAGCCGGGTATGAGGAGTTGAAAAGAAATATCAAGCATATCACCGATCAATCCGATCGTCGGTGATCTGAAAGCAGATTATTATTGCACGATTATTTTTGCATATTCAGATAATCTGAAAAACTGCAGAATTTAAAATCTTTTAAAATTGACCTTACTTTTCGCTCGGTACTCCCCAGATTATAATACGATTTAAAACGACGGTACAGCGGCATCTTCAAGCGTGGATGGCCCGGTTCGATTTCGCGTGGATGAATATAAAACAGAACCGGTCGATTATCTTTGATAATTTTTTGAGCCATGAATTTTATGATTGGGTAGGGAAACAGTCTTAGATATCCACCACCAAATAAGGCGATCCGGAATGGACCAGCCGCTATAACGCTCTGCGGGAATTCATAGATACTCCCTTCCGCCGTTGTTATTCGATGCGGCTTCAGCCGATCAGTTTTGAGCCCACCATGACC
>JAUUYJ010000291.1 GCA_030588275.1 Candidatus Zixiibacteriota bacterium
AATGACCCCGAATCTCGCCTACCGGTCCGAGTAATTACAGAATACGCCTGGCATAGCCTGTTTGCCCGGAACATGCTGATTAAGGATGATTCGCAGTGCGAACATTTCATCCCGGAGTTTACAATTCTGAGCATCCCCTCTTTTGACCCGATTCCGCAAATTGATGGGAGTCTCTCAGAGCAATTTATCCTGATCAATTTTGATCAGAAATTATGCCTCATCGGTAATGCCGGATACGGCGGCGAGATCAAAAAAGCGGTCTTTGCGATATTTAATTATTTATTGCCGTTGAAAGATATCCTCCCCTTGCGTTGCTCGGCCAACATCGGAGATAATGCCAGTACCGCCGTGATCCTGGGCCCAACCGGAAGCGGCAAATCATCCCTGGTGGTCGATCCGTCCCGCCCCTTAATCGGTGACGACGAGCATGGCTGGTGCGAACAGGGTATTTTTAATCTGGAACGGGGACGTTATACACGAGAAATCTGTCCCGATACCAAAATAGCTTTCGGTGCCCTGATGGAAGGGGTTGAAATAAATCCAGTCACAAGGTGGTGGGAAGAGGAATTGGGGAAACAGACGGAATCAAATTATGTCGCCGCTCCGCTAAAACATGTCAACAACTTATCCAAAGAATCAATTGCCGATCACCCGAAAGATATTATTATTCTGACCTGCGATTCGACCGGAATTCTCCCTCCGATTGCAAAATTGACCCCCGAACAGGCAATTTATTATTTCATCACCGGATATAGCTCCAGTTTGAATCGGCCCGAAAGCGACACCGAACAGGAACCAACGATAACCTTCAACCCCTGTTGCGGTGCCCGCTTTATGATTCATCACCCTCAAAAACATACCGATATGCTTTATAACAAAATCCTAAAATCCGGGGTCAATTGCTGGTTGGTCAATAGTGGTTGGACCGGAGGGTCTTTTCATGAGGGTCGTCGTCTGAAACTGGATGAGACCAAAACAATAATCAGCTCCGCCTTAAACGGATCGTTGGATAAGGTGGAATATCAAACCGACCCGATCTTCGGTTTTGAAATACCGATGCTCTGCCCCGAACTGCCTGAGTTGACTCTCAACCCGGAACAGGCCTGGCCTGATAAGGTCTCCTTCCAGAACAAGCAAAGGGAGTTGACGATCTTGCTTACGGAAAATATCAGAAAATTTTCTGACGAGATCTCGGAGGCGGTTTTAAATGCCGGGCCAAGCATACCAAAGAAAACGACGCAAAACATCTAAACCGATTGTAAACGGAGCCTAACATTGCCTACATACCAGTACCGTTGCCCTAATTGTGAAAACGAATTCGAGGAATTTCAAAGCATCATTGATGCACCTTTGGATAAATGCCCCAAATGCGGCCAAAAACCGAAGCGTATAATTACTGGAGGTGTCGGATTTCTCCTCAAAGGTTCCGGCTTTTATACGACCGACTACCGCTCTGCCTCTTATAAAGAAGCGGCCCGAAAAGATTCTGCGTCGGGACAGGCAGCCTCCGATAGCAAATCGAAATCGGACTCCTCGACCAAGAAAGGGTCTGACAAGAAAAAACCTTAGGGTACCAAAATGACCATGCCGTCTGAAAATATCAACCATGCGACAAAATTAAAAGAGGCTCTCCGATCAGCGCAAGCAGATGGACGGGCCTTTTTTGATTTTGCCGAGCATCCCGAATATATCAAAGATGCCACCGAAATAAGTTTCTTACCGGATGCGTTGTTATTTGCCGAATCAGAACCTGAGCTAATCGACATTGTCCGTTTTTGTAAGGCCAATGATATCCCGTTGATATTACGAGGTGCGGGAACCGGATATTCCGGTGGTGCATTAGCGGTCAAAGGTGGCCTGTTGGTCTCCATCGAACGAATGAACCAAATCGACATCGACAGCAAATCAAAGACGGCCACCGTCGGTCCGGGTGCCATCACCGGGGATATTCTGGAAGCGGCCCAAAACTCCAATCTGTTTTATCCGCCCGATCCGGCCAGTTACCTTGATTCGACGATTGCCGGGAATTTGGCCGAAAACGCTGGCGGCCTGCGTTGTAAAAAATATGGGGTCACCAAAGATTATGTTATCTCATGCCGGATAATTACAGCCGATGGCCAAGTTAAAGCGATTGATGCCGGCTCCCCCTTTGGTCAACTTGATTTGATGATAGGTTCCGAAGGAACCCTGGCAATCTTTACCGAAATAAAACTGCGCTTGATCGACCATCCGTGTGAGGGGAAAACAATCGTAGCCGTTTTTGATAAGGCAAGCGATGCCGCGATGGTTGTTGCCGACATCATCTCAGCCGGTATCGTCCCCAGCATCATGGAATTTATGGATCGGGACGCCATTAACTGCAGTAACCAGTTCGACCCGGACAATGGAATTGACGAGGGGGCCGCCTTATTGCTTTTTGAAACTGACGCGACCGGATCGGATAGCCAGCAGGCATCAGCCGAGGCGGATCAAATAATAACAATATGCAACAAATACCATCCGACCCTCCTGCGCCTGGCTGAGGATGAATCGGAGAAGAGAAAACTTTGGTCAGCCCGTCGCAACCTCTCCAACGCCGTCAAGCATGTCGGTCAGGGAAAGCTCTCTGAAGATGTTTGTGTCCTCCCCTCGCGCTTTCCGGAGTTGATCGCATTTGTCGAGCAGTTATCCGAAACCTCGGGCTTGCGCATCAACTGCTTTGGGCATGCTGGTGATGGCAACCTCCATGTCAATTTCCTCGGTCAACCTGGCACCGATAACGGTCCGATGATCGAACGGGCGGTGGTTCGGCTGTTTGAAAAAACGCTGGAGTTGGGCGGAACCCTGACCGGTGAGCATGGCATAGGGATCACCAAGAAAGATTTTATCGAAAAAGAATTTGATATACCAACGCTGAATTTTATGAAAAGGCTGAAGACTTGCCTCGACCCGAGCAATTTTTTAAATCCAGATAAAATCTTCCCCACATTATCCTGATTACTTATAAATTTTTAGCATTGCTTGACAAACCGTCTTAAAATTTGTTTATTAGCTCAAGATAAGTGAATAATTTCACATGACTTTGTCTTTTTTGACAAATTTGAATGAGCACAGTTCGGCATGGGAGAATAAAGATGTCAAAGTTAAAAGCCACATTTGAAGCCATGATTCCGGGTATGCGGGACGACATCCGCACCCTTATTAAAGAACATGGAGACAAAGAAATCGGAACTATCAATCTCAAACAGGTCTATGGCGGGATGCGCGGCGTCCGTGGCATGGTCTGTGACACCTCACTTGTTCCACCCGAAAAAGGTCTGATAATCCGCAACCACCCCTTAAGCGAATTGTTTAACAAATTACCCGAAGA
>JAUUYJ010000272.1 GCA_030588275.1 Candidatus Zixiibacteriota bacterium
GAAATTATCAGTCCTTTGAGATCGTTTTTTCGATCGGTCAGATAGGCCATCGCCTGATCTTCAAGCTCCGCTGAGATATCCTGTTTCAACTCTCGGTCGGCTCTGACAACCTGCTGATTGTTGGCAATAATTCTGGTTTTGACGGTTGTCGGTCTTTGCGGGTCGTGAAGAAGCCCCCCGGTGTCGATCCCCTGTTCGCGTAATAACCAGTCCAAAACGGAACCGCTGTTGTCGTTCCCAACAACGCCGATCAGATGAACCCGATCCCCCAGACCGATAATATTTCCGGCGACGTTGGCCGCTCCACCCGGAGTGGCCGAATCACGGCTGATATTGACAACCGGAACCGGCGCTTCAGGTGAAATCCGATCAACCGATCCCCATAGATATTCATCCAGCATCAGATCGCCAACGACGGCTATCTCGTGGTTGCCGATATTTTCTATAATCGCCAGACCTCGTTCTTGCGAAACGGTCATTTGCTCAGCTTCCCATTTTTGGTTGACTTGATCTGGCAATATATTAGCTTTGAGCAAAAGTGCAAGCGGTTTGCCCAACAGTATATTGCAGATGGATTGCAATATAATATACTTAAGGGATTGATATCCGTTTGAAATGAGATGGGAGAGAAGGAAAATTATGAAACCTCAAAAACCACAATTTAATATCGAACTTCGGGAAACCGAAGCGGAAGGTATCTACTCGAACATGGTCATGGTTGGCCATACCCCTTCCGAGATTATCCTCGATTTTGCCCGCATAATGCCTGGCGCACAAAAGGGTCGTGTCTATTCCCGCATTATCATGACACCGCCGCACGCTAAGATGCTTCACAAGGCACTGGGAGATAACCTCAAGAAATACGAAACTCAGTACGGTGACATAAAGATACATGGCAAAGAGCAGAAGAATATCGGTTTTGACGCCGGTTCAAATGACGAGGATAAAAGCTAATGCCTTCCACAAAGAAAGATTCAACAACCAAAGGATATTTTACCTTTGTCCTGCATGCTCATCTTCCCTACGTTTTGTCGCACGGCAAATGGCCCCACGGCACCGATTGGCTTTCCGAAGCGGCCGCCGAAACCTACCTCCCCTTAATCAAGGTTGTAAACGAACTGGTTGAGGAAGGACTCTCACCACATTTGACCATCGATGTCTCCCCGGTTTTGGCCGAGCAGTTAGCCAACGATGGCTTCAAAGATGAATTTGAATCCTACCTCAGACAAAAAATCAAAGCGGCTCAGGCCGACAGCCAGGAATTTTACAAGTACGATCAACTGTCGATGCTGGAGATGTCTCGCTTCTGGGAAGATTTTTATCAAGCCGCCGCCGATCACTTCAAGAGCCTCAAGCGGGATATCATCGGCGAATTGCGCCGCCTGCAAGATGCCGGATACCTGGAACTTATGACCTGTGGTGCGACGCATGGTTATATGCCACTGTTGTCCCGAGATGAATCGGTTCAGGCTCAGGTCAAAGCGGCGGTTGCCACCCATACAAGGCTTTTTGGCAAAGCCCCTAAAGGGACATGGCTACCGGAATGCGCTTATCGTCCCGCTTACAAATGGAAAAAACCGGTTGATGATGGATCGAACGATGGAGAGTACAATCGCAAAGGGGTTGATGAATTTTTGTCCGAAAATGGACTGGATTTCTTTATCGTCGATACCGCCCTTTTGAAGGGTGGGAAAACCGCCGGCGTCTATATTGATCGCTTTGAATCTCTGCGCATCCTGTGGGATCAGATGGAAAAAGAAGCCCCCCGTCGCACCGAAGAGATCGAAAAAACTCCACGCAAACCGTATCTGGTCTCCTCCGCACCGGAAGGAAAAAAACCGGTCGCCGTCTTTACCCGAGACAGCGAAACCGGACTTTTGGTTTGGTCCGGCGAGCATGGTTATCCGGGTGATGGAAACTATCTCGACTTCCACAAAAAACGATTCCCCGGCGGTCATCGGTATTGGGCGGTCACTTCTGTCGAGGCTGATCTGGCCGACAAGGGAGAATACAATCGTTCCAAGGCAATAGGTCGCACGGTCGAAAACGGACAGCATTTTGCCAAAGTTATCAAGGATCTGCTGGAATCGTATCATGACAAAACCGGCGAAGCAGGTATCTTGTGCGCACCGTACGATGCCGAGCTATTTGGCCATTGGTGGTTTGAAGGTCCGCAGTTTCTAAAGGAAGTCCTCCGCGGACTTTCAAAAATTGAATCAGTCGAGACAACATCATTATCAGATCATCTTGATCGTGTAAAGCCGAAGGAGATCGTTCACCTTCCGGAAGGAAGCTGGGGCGAAGGTGGGCATCATTACATCTGGCTCAACAAATGGACCGACTGGACCTGGAAACATATCTACCCCTGCGAAACGAAGATGATTGAACTGGCCGCCAAGCATAAGGATTCCGATGACGATCTGTTGATTGATATCCTCAGGCAGGCGGCGCGGGAGTTGATGCTGTTGTGCTCATCCGATTGGCAGTTCCTGATCTCGACCTGGGCGGCACGCGATTATGCCGAGTTAAGACTGAGTGAGCATCATGAAGATTTTAAAAAGCTGGTTGTGCTGGCCGAAAAGGTAGCAGGTGGTGAACAGTTGACGACAGCCGAGATGGCGATGTTCGGTGACTGCAAGATTCGGGATCAAGTCTTTGAAGATATCGACCTGGCCTGGTTCGCATCGGTAGAGTATCCCGCTCCAGCATAGTTTCATAGGTCAGTGAGCCCCACTAAAGCGGGATGCGACCCTGCCTTCAACTCGAAGCAACGCAATTGAGTTGAAGGTTCCGACGCGAAGCAAGGAAGCTCCTGACAAAAAATTAGGTGTGGGCGGCAGATCGTATCCCCTTGTGGGCTGTCCACATCTGCCGCTGGATAACACAAGGAGGAAATCCGGCTTTGGGATTTAACGCAGACAACGCCAAGCAGTCCGATGTTTGTCCGTACTGCAAAGAGATCATCGTCAGAGGTGCGATCCGGTGCCGCCATTGCGGTGGTGATATCAAAACTCCCAAGCGGCTAAAAATAGTTCCTTCCTGGCGCCGCCCGTTTGTGATGGGTATGTACTTCGGTGTATTTTTGTGTTTAGCCGTCGTCGTTTTCTACTACTGGCTGAGATATTGGTAGGACGCATCGCGTCTCTTAAGTACGATTTTGTGGGCGGCAGATTTCGTCAAGAGGTATTCAAATATCCACGACCATCCCATCATACGCTATTGCGAAATTTGTCAGGCCAGCTTTTTGGGCAAGTTGCATCGCATTGTCGGTGTCGAAGCTCTCATCAATATGCGTCAAGACCACCCGTCCGACATTATTGGCGATTGCTTCTTCGATCATCCGAGCAACGTCGATGTGCGACGACTCGACAACCAAGAGATCGAGATTTTTTATATGCGGAATAATATCGTCTTCAGAACCGAGGTCGGCGGAGTACAGAAGCGACCTATCACCCGCACGGATCAAGAATGAAAAACATTCCATCCGGCAGGAGAGGTTGTTTCGATCAATAATATCATCCCGACCATGAAGATGAGAATTGGGGATCGGCTGGATCGAGAAATCGTCAAAACTGATCTCCCCGCCGGACGGTATCGGGACAAAATTTATCACGAATGGAAATTTCTCCGGCCAGATATAGACCGAAATAAAATGAGCCTTAAACGGTTCGATCAGTTC
>JAUUYJ010000322.1 GCA_030588275.1 Candidatus Zixiibacteriota bacterium
CAGTTGGGTTAAGCATAAAATCAGACGGGGAGAGTCGGTCTCGACGATTGCGGCCAAATATGGCGTGTCACAGTATGCCATCCTGGAGTCGAATAATCTAAGTCGCCGCTCCCGAATTTATGCCGGAAAATCAATTATTATCCCGGTTCCTCTGGATGGTAAATCTTATTCCCCTGGGAAAAAAACGAGACCACGAATTGCCGCCGGCGATAATACCTATCTGGTTAAGCGTGGTGATAATTTGTGGGATATTGCCCGCTCGTTTTCGACCAGTCCGGCTGAATTACGCAAGCTCAATTATCTCGGAAACTCCAGCAGGATCTATGTCAGTCAAATCTTGAAGTTGCCCGGATCGGCAAAGGTAACCAACAAGTCCACGCGCAAAGATTATGACAAGCAACCGGCCGGAGATACGCAAAAATATAAAGTTAAAAAGGGTGATACTTTGTGGGAGATCGCGCGTCGCTATGGAACGACCACAGCCGCATTAAGGCGCCTCAATGGATTGAAACGTTCTTCCCGCATTTATGTTAAGCAGACGCTTTTGGTGCCCGGTTCCGGATCATCCGATGGGGATTATAAAGTTTACATCGTTCGGCGTGGCGACACCTTGTCTGATATCGCTCGTGCTTTTGGAACCAGCGTTAGCGCTTTAAAAAGGCTGAACAGTATTCGCAATGTGGCCAAATTAAAAATCGGCGCTCGTTTAAAGATTGGGAGATAAGGGGAGAAGGTGAAAAAAAGAACGATAGTATTTCTTGTTGTAGGAGCCTCGCTGGTTGTTGTCGTCGGGTTTGCGGGTCTTTTGCTTTTTGTCGGATTAAGTGGTGAGTTTGAAACAAGCTTTAGTGGATTCGGCCCCCGTATCGCCGTCGTCGAAGTGCGAGGCGAGATAACAGATTCGCGTGATTTTGTAAGACAGATGAAAAAGTGGACCGAAAACAGCTCGGTCAAAGCGATTGTCGTTGATATTAATTCTCCCGGTGGAGGTGTTGCCGCTTCGCAGGAGATGTATGAACAGATATTGAAAACCCGAGCTGCTGATAAACTTGTAATTGCTTCAATGGGAGCGGTAGCCGCCTCCGGTGGATATTATATCGCTTGCGCTGCAGATAAGATTGTTGCCAATCCGGGGACGCTTACCGGTTCAATCGGAGTTATCCTATCGTTTCCGACCGCTAAAAAGCTCTTTGACAAAATTGGGATCAAGTTTGAAACGGTTAAATCGGGTGACCTGAAAGCGGTCGGATCTATGGATCGTCCGATGAGTCAGGAAGAGGAGCGGATGCTCAAGTCGGTCATTATGGATACCTACGAGCAGTTTGTCGAGGCGGTTGCCAACGGTCGGGATCGTCCCAAAGATGAGATTTATCCATTGGCGGACGGTTCCATTTTTACCGGTCGGCAGGCCTACAATTTCGGCTTGGTCGATACTTTGGGGACATTTGAGGATGCTCTGAGTATGGCCGGAGAATTAGCCGAACTTGGTTCTGACCCTGATGTTGTCAGGGAAGTTAAAAGAAAACCTGGTTTTTGGGACCTTATAGGTGCCACATCAGATGTCATTGATCGTATATCTGGGCTTGAAGTTAGCCAGCCGACGCTGAAGTATTTATATAATTAGCCGTTTTCAGGGACCAAAGGGGACGCTTGGGGTCGGGTTAATGGAGTCACATACCGGCAGGTATTGAAAATTGTAGCTTTACTGGATAAAAGAGAAGAATAAAAAAGAAATAAAAAATAGAAATATTTCCAAAATCGGATAATTAGTAGTTGCGTATCCGTACGGGAATTGTTACTTTTGCATAACTTAATAACTGATAGTTATTTTGGACGAGGAGGACGAGATGACCAAGGCCGATCTAGTTGAGAAAGTGGCAGAGAAGACAGGACTCACTAGGACCGATGTAGCCGTGGTGGTCGATAATTTCTTGGGAACAGTCAAGAAATCGCTGGAAGCGGGTCACAACATTGAAATAAGAGGGTTCGGCACCTTCAAGATCAAACTGCGCAAGGCGCGCAAGGCGAGAAACCCTCGCACAGGAGAAGTGGTTCCTGTTCCTGATCGTAAGGTTCCGGTTTTTAAACCCTCCAACGAGTTTAAAAACATGATTACCAAACTGCCCATATAGGGCGCTGGTTAGATTTACAGGAGGATTAATGCCCAGCGGAAAGAAACGAAAACGCCAAAAGATTAAAACACACAAACGGAAAAAGCGCAGGCGCCGCGATCGACATAAGAAGAAGAAAGTCTAACAGGCCCAATTTTTTTGATTTGAATCTGGCCCGGGGAGATAATTCTCCCCGGGTTTTGAATTTATTACCGCATGATTCCGGATATCTTTTCCGGTAATTTCTGCGACCTTTCGGTCTTGTTTGTGTTGTCTCCTTAACCATATCTATAGTAATCGCTTAGGTAGTCAGGTTGACTACCTGGCATGGCAAGTTATTTGCAATGAATTTCTTTGCTATGCGACCGGTTTATCTGATAGTTATTTTTTTGGGATTGATATTGATATCATCCGGCCCGACCGGGGCAGATGAGATAACCGATTTTCAGATATCTCAGGATTTTTCAGAAGCCCAACAGCATGAGTCATCCATAGCGGTTGGACTCAATGGCCACTTCGCCGTGCTGTGGGTTGATGATCGGAGTGGTCAGGCAGATATATATTGTCGTCTGTTCGATTCTGGAGCGGTGCCGATTGATAACGAATTCGTCTTAAACGATGA
>JAUUYJ010000137.1 GCA_030588275.1 Candidatus Zixiibacteriota bacterium
GACACAGCTATCCTCTGGTAGTTCCCAGCGGATCGCAGTCGGGGCTAAAATTCAATCTTGATTTCACGCTGAATGAAAATGAAGTGGTTGAAATTTGTGTCGATTTTGATATCTCCAAAGCGATAGTAGCTTCCGGGATGGACGATTATAAATTGCATCCGGTCTTTCATGCTTTTATCAAAAACTCTTCCGGAACAATTGACGGAATGGTGACCGATACACTTGGAGTGGCAATTGAAAACGCTTTGGTGGAAGCAAGCGATTCCAGCTATTCCAGCAGTGCCCTGACCGATAGTGCGGGCAGTTATCTTTTGATGCTACCATTTGGAACTTATGACCTGCAAGCTTCGGCCAGCGGATATGTGGCGGCCGATACCGCTTATCAGGATGTTGTTCTGGATGCGGGGAATTCTAATTTGACCGGGTTTGATTTCATATTGGAGTAATAGAGAATTTTAAAAGCAGTACAGGTTTTACTCCCTACAAAAGGGGTAACAAAAAGAGAGGCGGTATCAACTACCGCCTCTCTTTTTTTCTTTTTTTGTGGGGGCTTATCCTTGATTTTACAACCGCTCAATACCCGAAGCGGGGATTGACAACATTGTTGTAGATTGAGCCGAACGAATAACTCAACCCAACCGAAAAATAATAATTGTAGGTGGTTGGTAGCTCGGTACTGCCCAGAATAACATCCTCAAGCGAGCTTTCTGCCTTGCGTAATGATAATTGGTCTCCGATTCTGGAACCGCGCCCCCGGAAATCAACCGACAGCCCTTCATAGACGCGAAGCGACAGATTTCCATTTGCGTTGATACGGTACCGGGAAATATCATGAAAATAATGGGATGCGGAGATACTAATATCTGCCTCGCCCCACGGCTCGGTCATTTCGAGGGATATTTGCAGGCTCTGGCGAGCCAGCCATTCGTTGTGCTTGTCATACACAGTTATTTCTTCATAATCGACATAAATCATAGTAGGATAATAGGTGAACCGCAACTGGCGACGAGTCGATTCGGAGTAGGGATAATAATTAAACTCTAGTCCTGGACTAAGACTGAGTCGAGACCTAAAATTGCTATATGTCCCGCTTGATATGTTTGACGTAGCTCCGATTGACCAATGATCGCTAAGGCTGAAAAAGGAGCTGGCACTCATTCCCTTTCCCCGGGAAATATCTAAAGTGACATCATCATCAAATTCAAAGCGTCTTTCACTATAATTTCCCCACGCGGAGCACTGCAAACGCAATTGCTCGGTTACCCGCCGAGCCGACATATTGCCGTAGAAATTGTACGATTTATTTGATTTCTGGCCGTTGGCCTGCATATGTGAACTGAGTTGAAAAACCCAGCTGTTCCACTTGTCGATTATCTCCTCTCGGGCCGAAGTCGAGAGATAGTTGACTTCCAGCTTATCTTTCTGTGGCGTGCGGATGATGTAGCGAACCAACCCAAGTTTGATGATGCTTACCAGACCGCTTCTGATGTCGTCGTCGCTGTCCGATTCCAGTGAGTTAAAATATAGCGTGTCCTGCATCTCGGCGAAATGATTGCTACCGATAAATTCGACTGTATATTCCAAACCACCACCACCGGTTCTCTGGCGCGTGATGAGAATGTGGATGTCGGCTTGCTTCCGGTCGCGGACGAAGCTGGCCATATTTATTTCGGTTCGGAAATAATCATCGTCGCACGAGGCGCAGTCGAGGTATATCTTAATCAGAGAATTTTCCTGCGTAGAATCTGATGCTACTGCCTGCTCCTGAGAAAATGAGATTTCAGCCAAAATAAAAAGTGAGATAAAAAGAGCTGTCAATAAACTAATCTGTATTTTCGATGCTGACATTTTACTCCTCCCGCACTTTCAGAAATGTGTCCCTGTTTACTGCTTTCAGCATTCTACAATCTGATCGGTATTAAGATCGACAATGTACGACATATTTTCAAGCTGGTGCGCTTATCTTGTCTGTAATTGTGATGTTGATTTTGAGTAAATCGGCTTGACTGGATGTCAATTGGGCGATCTCTTAGAGGATGCGCTAAAACGTAGATAATTCAGAGCTAACGATTCAACATCCGATTTATTGGGGCAGTGTCTGAATTCGATTGCGAGCTGATCTTGCCCAATTCCAGAACACCACCGGTAAGAGAATAAAAATTGGTCAGGCCGGCTCGGCGCAAGCGATTGGCCAGGATCGTACTGGTTTGACCCCGCTCGCAAACCAATAGATAATCTTCATCTTGGGGTAAATATTTTAAACGACTAATATCGGAAGCATCGATGCAGGTCCAATTTTTGGAAAATATTTCATCTGCAGATCGCTCCGATTCTAGCCGAATATCAATCATGACAAACCGGTTTTCTGTGTTCGCATAATTGGCCCAGCTTATTTCGCACGAGCTATCTATCGTAGCCGTTTCCGACATCTTTTTTTCAAATGTAACTTTGCCGGTTGGCTCGGTTTGACAGACCGAGCAGTTATCCCGCTTTGTGCGTAGCATCGCTTGTTGAGAAAGGTTTTTGAGGTCCAAAATGATACCATGGGTGGCCGAGCGTGGTTTGTTCCCCAACAGCAGTTGAATCGCTTCGTTGGCTTGAAGGGCACCAACAATATTCGGCACAACTCCAACGATCCCCGCTGTAGTGCAACCGGAGACGCAGTCATCCGAAGGAGTGGCATCGCTGAGGCAATTGAAACAACCGGAATCGGAATCGACAAAGAAACTGTGAAGGATCGCCTGCCAATGATGCACGGCGGCAATGATCAGAGGAATCCCAGCCTGATGGCACACCCGGTTCAGGTGATATTTGGTTTCCAAATTGTCGGTGCAATCGAGTACGACATCGTACGATTGAAGCGACTCCAGCGGTTGCTCCGAAGATACTTTGTGCGGCCAACTGGTTATTTTTACAAACGGATTTATCAACTCCAAACGCTTTTTCGCCATCTCCGCTTTACTGTGCCCGATATCATCAACGGTGTATAACGTTTGGCGATGCAGGTTGGTAACATCAACCTTATCATGATCGAAAATATCTATCTGGCCGACTCCGGCAGAAACCAGGTTAGTGAGAGCTGGAGATCCCAAGCCACCGGCCCCGACTACGGCGATGCGAGCTTGCCTGAATCTATCCTGCCCGGCGATTCCAACATCCGGTTGAATTAATTGGCGTGAGTAGTAATCATCCTCATCTATCTCGGTATGGCCGGGATGTGAACAACCGACCCATTCAACTGCGCCATCAGTATAAAATTCCTTCTTCCAAATCGGCAGACGTTTTTTCACGGTGTCAATTATATACTGGCAGGCGGCGTACGCTTCAGCCCGATGAGCCGACAGGACTCCAATCCAAATGGCGATTTCACCAATGGCCAACTGACCCTCGCGATGAAACGACTTGATCGCAATGACCGGAAATTTTTCCATCGCTTCGGCCACGACGCGTTGGCCTTCCTTAATGGCCAATTCCCGATAGACATGGTACTCCAAATGTTTTACCGAGCGATTATTGTGGTGGTTACGCACCCGTCCTTCAAACGATACAATTGCTCCGGCAGAACTGTCGGTAAACTCTTTGGTTAGAAGCGCACCATCAATCGGTGTCGATACAATATCAAACATAGAATCAGCCTCCCGCGACCGGCGGAATGAAGACAATTTTATCCCCATCACTCAGAGAGGATTTCATCGTTGAGAATTTTTCGTTGATGGCCACCTGGGTCACTGAGGCGTCGAGTGAAAAAGAGTACCGCTGGCACAGTTCGGCATATAGCTCCGACGCGGAGTTGGCGGTCGTTGTAACGGTCTCCTCATCTCGACCGGACTCCTCGCGTAATTTTGCAAAATACAGAATTTTTATCTGTCTCTCTATGCGTTCCATGTTAACCTCCGATTTCGTTCATATTTTGAGGAACCTCAAAAATCCGCCCAATCGGTTTCATCTTCAGGGTAGCCTCAAAAAGGTGGGCCAGTTCTTCGTCATTCTTTCCGGCAATCTGGTGTCCATCAGTTTTCATCAAACAGGGGCGCAGTTGGCCGCTGGATGTTAGCCGCCAGCGGGAGCATCCGCCGCAGAACGGCTTGGTTTCCGAGGCGATAATTCCGATTGATGCGCCGGACTTGGTTTTGAAATTGATCGAGGTCGAATCGGGCGCCGCATCACGATCTTCAAGTTCATATCTGGTCGAAATAATATCGAGCATCTCGTCGGCTGAAACCAGCTGGTCATCCTGATCGTGGCACGCATGCCCAATCCTCATCAGTTCCATAAAGCGGACTTCGACTCCGGTCCGCTCGCTAAAATCGACAAAATCCAATATTTCGTCATCGTTAAAACCACGCATGACCAAAACGTTGAGCTTGGTTTGGAAACCGGCTGAAACGGTAGCATCAATCGCTTCGATTACCTTGTCAAAAAAAGTTGTATTGGTGATTTGGTTAAAACGATCAGCTTTGAGCGAGTCGAGGCTGATGTTGATGCTGGTCAGATTGGAGGACTTCAAAAACGGCAGGAGCCGCTGTAATCGTGAACCGTTAGTCGTCAAGGCCAATTTGCTAACCGGTAAATCTGAGAGGCGTGTAACAATTTCTTTAAATTCGGGGCGAATGGTCGGCTCACCACCGGTCAGTCTAATCTCGGAAACGCCGTAATCAACCAGAATAGTACAGAGGCGAACAATTTCGTCGGGTGAAATCCGTTTGCTATGGTGCGGGAAGGTCGCATCAAGCGGCATGCAGTAGGTACATCTGAAATTGCAGTCCTCCAAAAGAGAAACGCGGAGCTTACGCACTTTGCGTCCGTACTTATCAATCAGCGGTTTTCTTATGATCTGTTGTGTGGTCTTGATTTCCATGTTAGTAATAACCTCAATAGTCTGTCGTCGGTTCAGATTATTTTATCAGGATCAAAAAGATTATGTGAGAGCAATACGTCGATTAGCCGGAGATTGTTTGGGTACCAGCGGGCACCAGTGCCTTTAAGTGGGCATGAATGCCTTAGGCTCCGCCCGGTGGGTTGTTGAAAAGTTTTTTCATTCTATCGCGATAATTGTTAAACGCGATCCGACCAGCCTCGGTTAAGGCCAGAAAAGTTTTTGGCTTTTTCCCAATAAACTGTTTTTGAATCAGAACATACCCGGCTTGTTCAAGTTTGCCGAGATGGGTGGATAGGTTCCCAGGTGTCAGACCGGTCTGATTTTGAACGAATAAAAAATCGGCTCGTTCGATGACATACAAAAGTGCCATAACATTGTACCGGGCCGGTTCGTGTATCATCCTATCAACATCGGTTATGCTGTTGGTCGAGTTGTCGTTTTTGTTCTCATTGTTCGACACGGTCTGCCTCCGAATTTGGCATTGGGTGGTCTTTCAAAAACTTAAGAAAAAGTCCTATGCCATAAATCAGAATGACTGATCCGGATATTCCAAACCCGATCAAACTGTCAAGTGGACGACCAACGATTGAGTGGAGAAATTCGATTTGCACAAGGCCAAAAACCAAAACGGCGGCATAAAGATACAATCGGGGATATTCCAGAAAGTATCCGGCGATTGCGATATATAAAGCGATAATCGGTCCGACTGTCAACATCACCGAAGGGCTGGCTCCTGAACCGAACGAAACTCCCTGAGCCAAAGTCATAATCAGAAGCGGTAAGGTCAGGACAAAGATGGCGATGCAGATAATCGTCATTGCTAGATTTTTCTTTCTTCGGCTTTGCCCATACTCGACCCGTCCGATTCGCGGAGCGGTAATCAGGCGACGACCAACCCAGAGTAAAATAGCATAGAAGGCCCCCAGCAAATATCCATAGGTTTTGGAAATCCCAACTGATTCCAGAACCGGTAGAAAGGCCAGAAACAAGAACAAAGTCCCGAAAAAGATATCAAAAAGCCCATCATTGAGGATGGCTCGAAAAGCTCGTTTTTCTATCTGTTTTAACGATTCGGCTGAACTTATCATTACAACCTCCGCAAAATTAAATTTCAATTACTTCCGCTTTGTGGTACAAACTACTTTACGGGGACAAGTTGATTTTGTTGCAAGTTTTTTTAAAAAAGGGTATCGATTTTCTGGATAAAACGGTTTAAATCAAGGAAAATCCATGATTTTTAAAATTCCTTAAGACATTTTCAAAATAATTGTCAGAATGGTTGAGTTTACAACGTTTTCACCCTATTTATTGTGAGAAATATTTGATAAATGGGGGATTTGTGCAGAAGATGGACAGACCGTACCAATTCAGCTATTTAATTGTGTCATAACAATATACATAATGACGGGAGGGGCGAATAGGGGGGGGATGTCCGTATGATGGACAAATCGTGTCGGGAAAATGGACAAATACTTCCTTAAGTGGTTGATCGCTAATGATATGCTGTGTCCGGCACCAGATTTGCTCAAACATTGAACAGGCAATCAATGATAAACTCAAAAGGTTTTACGGAGGAAGTAATGAAAAAATTCACGCAAATTTTGCTAACGGTTGCGATGGTTTTCGTGTTGACCGGTAGCGCCAATGCCTGGTTCCTGGATTTTGAGTGGGGACTTGGTTTGGACGGACAACCGATCGCCTCTGGCGTTCCGGGTGTTCAATTCACAACGACTGATGGTTTTGACTGGCATTATGGTGACATAAATACTGGTACCTATAACGTAACCAGTGACAATGGTTCTTCCTATTATACCGGTAGCTATTATATGGGTGGCGATGTCTTTGCCTGGTTAGGTACTTCTCAGGGTAATGGCCGGATTGACTTTCTTAACAAAGATGGCTCCTATTTCTCAACTGGCTATTGTGCCAACTCATCCTTCTATCTTGAAGCTTATGATGAATTTGGTGTAATGATTGATCAGGCAGTTGGTGGTAATAATATTGGTGTCAGCATGGATTATCTGACCGTTAGCTCCGCCTCAAAAAATATTGCCTATGTCGAAGTTCATGATAGCGGCAATTAC
>JAUUYJ010000007.1 GCA_030588275.1 Candidatus Zixiibacteriota bacterium
CTTGATATTGCAACTAACCTTGTAACCTGACAAGCAAAGTTATAAACATCATTCACGAGGCAAACATCTACGTCAGAATCATCTACGAGTTCAGGAAGGTCAATCAACTCCTGCAAAGTATTGGTTTTACTTGGTATTGAGGCCCTTGAGACAGCATTTAATGGGAAGCCGACGGATAAATCAAAACCTTTTTCCTGATTGAGAAAACTGGCAACAAGAGCACCGGAGAACAGCTCAATGAATTTCTTATTCTTCAATAATGCTGGAGACTGTATGGCTACATTTATAATCTGTTCTCTACTAAAAGAACCTACCTTTATGCCACCTATTCTATCCATATCAGCCTTTCCCTATTCCTCTTCAGACTCAGCCCGATGCAAATAACCAACCCCCTGCTTTAACAACTGATCCCGATCAGATTTCTTGATTTTTTTTGTCTCCAGAAATTTACCAAAGGCATCGTCAAGTCGTCCCAAATTCAGGTCGGCATACATATCGTTGGCATCCTTTTCCAATTTTTCGAATTTGATGTCGAGCGAAAATGCTTGCTCCTTAAGCTGGGCGATCCGATCAAATGGCAAGGCACGATAAACCTCCTCAGGGATATCGGTAACCTTAATACGAACAATTTTATCTTCCGGTTTTTGTTCGGTGACCGCCTTTTCAATTTGAGCCATAATATCTTCAGCCGAATTTGACTCAGCCTTAAGAATCGGCAAGTCGATCATTTTGCGGGTCGGAATTTCATGAAATTTGATCCAGTTATCTTTGGGAGCATCAAAATCTGCTTCGATAAATCCCTTGGCCGCCTCCGCCTCCGACTGTGACAACCGTTCGGTCGATCCGGAATAAAAACAGTTCGACTCAACTTCGGTATAATTGTGATAATGCCCCAAGGCAACATAATCAAACCCAAGTCTGAAATACTTTTCCGAAATCTCCTGTTCGGAAAGTTGCGCCATTTTGAAAGCCTCAATCCCACCGACAACTCCATGAAGAATCAAAATATTGTATCGAGCCGATTCATCCGGTTTGATCTTCTCAAGCTCCACCTTCAATATCTCAGTTGTCAGACAATGCGGTACCGCCGATATCGCACAATCTCCGATTCTGATCTGCTCATATTTGGAGTCACAGATAATATGTATATTTTCAAACTTGCGAAAGATTGACAGAGCCGCCCCGACCTGCGGTTGCTTGGGTGCATCATGATTACCGGTAATGATAACCGTCGGAAGCCCTGCCTCACGTCCCAGCCGATGCAACTGATCTGACGCAAAGGCGATAATTTTATTCGTCGGTCGCACCATATGAAACAGATCGCCAGCATTTATTACCAGGTCTGGTTTGAGAGCAATTATCCTGTCGATTGCAACCTCAAACGCATCTAAAATATCTTCGGCGCGCCGATCGTTTCCGGCTCCGAGATGATTATCGGCAAAATGACAAATCCGCATATAAGCTTTGGCACCTGTGAGAATACTGCGTTTATCAAGTTATGCCAATATAGTTGCCAGGGCTGGCAAAGGCAATCACATATCGGTTTTGCACTTTATGAGGTATGGGTATTTCTCCGCTTTGGCATAAACGAAGGATGATGCTTGATAGCAAAAAAGAAGACGCCCAAAGGCGCCTTCTTCGACATTCTATTCAAGATCAATATCTAATAGATTTCGTACTTACTGATCCGATCCCGAAGGGTGTTGCGCGAGATGCCAAGCATCTCCGATGCCTTCACCTGATTGGAATTAAAATGTTTGAGGCAAGCCGATATCAGCGCTTTCTCCATAGCTGTCTGCACCACACTATAAACGCGCCCTTCCCCATTAGCCATCAGCTTCGGGAAAATTGGATCAATCAAACGTGAGAACATATCGGCATAGTTTTCCTGAAGCCCCTCCACATCAATTTCAACTTTATTGGAGTTTTCATTGAATATCGGAAAGTTCTCCGGCTCCAATACATCAGACTTAGCCATCACCATTGCCGTATGAAGGTTATTTTCCAATTCTCTGATATTTCCCGGCCAGACATATTTTTGCAACATCGCCCTTGATTTTTTTGAAATCGAACGCACCGATTTCCCCATCGCCTTATTATAATGACCGATAAAGTGGTCAATTAATAATGGGATATCCTCTTTACGCTCTCTTAACGGTGGAAGATAAATAGTCAGGACTTTCAACCGATAAAACAGATCGACCCGGAACGCACCTTCCTTCATACACTGCACCAAAGATTTGTTGGTCGCGGCAATAACCCGAACATTGACTTTAACCGTTTCATTTCCGCCGAGCCGCTCAAACTCTTTTTCCTGAAGAACGCGCAAGACCTTGCCCTGCGTCAACATCGACATATCGGCCACTTCGTCTAAGAAGATAGTACCCCGGTCACATTGCTCGAATTTACCAATCCGCTTAAAATAAGCTCCGGTGAAGGCACCCTTTTCGTGACCAAAAAGTTCTGACTCCAATAGTGTGTCAGACAACGCCGCACAATTGACCGAAAGAAACATGTTACTCCGCCTCAGGCTATTGCGGTGAATGGCCCGTGCGACAAGTTCTTTTCCAGTACCCGATTCACCAAAGATCAACACGGCGGCATCGGTTTTGGCAACTTGTCCAATCATCTTGGCAATTTCAACAATTTCCGGAGACTTGCCAACAATCATGTCGGTTAACGGTTCTTCTTCAATAATTGGTGATGTTCTGGGAGCCGTTTTCGCATCTTCGGCATAGCCGATTGCCTTGTTGACAGTATCAATCAGCTTGTCCATCTCAAACGGCTTGGTTAGGTATTCGTACGCCCCTTCACGCATCGCTTCCATCGCATTTTCAGTCGAGACAAATCCGGAAATAATTATAACAGGAAGTTTCTGATCAATATTCTTAATATTTTTCAAGATGTCCAGCCCGGAGCAGGATGGTAAATTCACATCAAGCATAACCAGATCAAGATCACTCTTATGCTCCGTAACGTATCCTGTCGTTTTCTGGCCGTCATCAAGATGATGAAAACTGTACTTTTCAGGATCGAAAAGTCCTATTAAGGACTCGGAAACTTGAATATCATCATCAACCAGCAGTATTTTCTTCATATATTTTTACCCCATAAAGCGCTATGGCATAGTAATATAATCGGTTATTTGGTAATGATATTTAGCCCTTGGAGAAAAAAAGACCACTCTTTAGCGGAATATTTTTACTTTTTTAGATGATACCGTTCAATCAGGTCATACAGGGTCGTCCGAGAGGTACCCAACTCCCGGCTCACCCGAGAGATATTCCAATTATTGCGAGCCAGAGAATCGGAGAGATACCGCTTTTCAGACTCCTCCCGAATCTCCTGCAAAGTAGGCCATTTTTCATTTTCGCCAGAAACCGCCGCCAGAGTTAAATCAAACGGCTTTATCTTCTTATCCCGGCTCATAATTACCGCTCGCTTAATTTTATTCTCCAACTCCCGCACATTTCCGGGCCAGCCATGAGAGGCTATGGAGCGGGCTGAGGCCTCGGTAAAGGATAATCCCGGCTTATTATTCTCTTCACCATACTTATTCAGGAAGGTGTTAGCCAATAGAAGAACATCTTCACCCCGGTCTCTCAGGGGAGGCATTTCGATCATAATTACCGTCAGGCGATAAAACAGATCTTCCCTAAAATTCCCACTATTGACCTCATCCTGCAAATTTCGATTGGTAGCTGCCAGAATTCGGACATTTAGAGCCAGTTCATCATGTCCACCGACCCGCTGAATCTTGTGATCTTCCAAAAATCGCAACAGTTTGACCTGAAGGGGCGGAGGAAGCTCGCCAATTTCATCAAGAAAAATCGTTCCCCCTTCAGCCGTTTCAAATTTTCCAATTTTGCGAGCATGTGCGTCGGTAAAAGCTCCCTTTTCATGACCAAACAGTTCCGATTCGAGCAGGTTTTCCGGTATCGCCCCGCAGTTGATAGTGACAAACGGGCTACCTGATCGAGGACTCGATTCGTGAACGGCCCGAGCCGCCAACTCTTTACCGGTTCCGGACTCTCCTGAAATCAGGATAGTATAATCGCTCGGTGAAACTGTTTTGATCAGGTTATACACTTCCTGCATTTTGGGCGAGTCACCTATGATATGTTGAAAACTCTTCAGCCGAGCAAGTTCGGAGATAAGCTTTTTATTTTTTTGCTCCAGTTTGGCAGTATTGATCGCCCGTCCGATGACTATTTTCAGCATATCAAGATCGACCGGCTTGCTAAAGAAATCATAAGCTCCCCGGCGATTTGCCAAGAGAGCATTGGCCATATCCCCATGACCAGTCACCATAATGACCTTGCAAAACGAGTTCATCTCAAGATAATGCTCGATTAAATCCAAACCCTCGGCGGCATCTTCCCGGGCCGTCAATGAAATATCCTGAAGAACAACCATTGGCCGCTGGGCCAAAGCCAACTCCAAGGCAGTATCGGCTCCGTCAGCTTCCGAGACATCATATTCATCCGCCAAAGCCCACTTCATTTGAGAGCGGATGCCCTCTTCATCGTCAACAATCAGAATCTTTTCTTTCATACTATTTCTCACCACCAGGTAAATGAACGATAAATTCGGTTCCCAGCCCCACACTACTTTTTACCTCAAGGTGTCCCTTGTGGGCCAGAATGATCTCGCGCGATTGGTACATTCCGATCCCCAGGCCATACTTCTTTGTCGAGCTAAACGGCTTAAACAGGCGGGTCGAGATAAATTCCCGATCCATCCCAACGCCGGTATCCTTTATTGAGATACCGGTCAAATCCTTATCAGTTAAAGCAACCGACGCAATCGTTATTCGGCCCCCTTCAGGCATCGCCTCAAGCGCATTCATCATCAGATTATCGATAACCGACCCCAATTTTTCCCGATCCCCATGCACCGTCTGATTCTTATTAATCTCAAGGATAAGTTCGACCGACTTAACGGTGTCGAGCCGCAATCGGGCAACCGCCTCACTTATTATATCATCAACAGACCAAATTTCCAACGATAGCTTTTCATCTTCTTTATCAGCGGTTAACCGAGAGATAAGCTTTTTCTGCCTTTCGACCGCCTTTTGGATCGTCACCAAAGCGGCCTGCTGAAATTCGGGGTTCCCCATATTCTTTCCGGCATTCTGCAACAGCATCGACAACATCCCGACAGAATTTTTTAGATCATGGAGCACGAATGATGAAAAACGATGAAACGAATCAATCTCACGAGCCACCAAAAGCTCATCGGTCATCCGTGAGGCCAGAATAGTTAGGGCTACCGGGTTGGCCGCAGCTTCGATAAAGCCGATCTCCTCAGACGTCAGAGACCGTCCTGAACTGTGCTTGCCGATCCCCCAAAAGCCAAGCAGTTTTTGGCGGGCAATAAATGGGACCAACAAAAATGGTTCAAATGGAATTTCCGCTTTTAGATCGGATAGTTGCTCCGCCTCCCGCACCCCCTTTTCCCGGAGAGTAGAAACCTCAACCGGGTGGCCAGACCGATACAACCAGTCGATCAGCAGGTCGAGCCTTTGGTTGGAGATACCACGATCAATCCCGTCACCACAATAAAGGGTCAGGTTCCCGATTGGGTCAGCCTCTTTAATGATAAAAAAACTATCATTTATTTTTAGCAAACGATGAATCAGCCGAGCCGTTCGAGAATATATCGCGTCAATATTTAGCGTAACCGAGACCTCTTCGGCAAACTCCTTCCACTCAGCAACATAATTAGACCGTCCGGTAAAACGGGTGGAAGTTGCCTCGGTAACTTTCTTTAGGCGAGATCGGAATGTTTGCGAAATCACCAGAATAAAGAAGGTGATCAGCATCATCAATAAAACGACAACGGAGAAAAACATCCCGTCGTCAAAATTGTATTTTACCAGAACTTCACCGACCCCTCCAACCACCAGAAAATATATCCCAAAAAGGACCACGACGATTGAAGAATATGCTCCCTTGCGGGTAATTATCACGCCATCGGTTGCCGGGTTAAACAGGAGAAAATGGCGCGCCACCGGAAGCATTGCCAGGGCGGTGATAAGGAAGATTAAATTTAGAATGTCAAAGTGAATTTCTCCATACAGCATACCGATGGTGGCCAAGACCAAAAGGGCAATTGAGCAAGCCAAAAGAGGGAAAAACGATTTTGTAATTCTTTCCCGTGCTAACCCCAGCGAGGACCGATAACATTTTTCAAGCGCGAAGGTACCGGCCGTCAATCCAATTATCAGATATCCACTAATAAGAAGTTTCAGCCGACCCAAGTCAATCAACCAGCCGGAATCAATCTTCTCCATTGTTATGAGAGAGACAATCAGCGTCCGATCAAAGAAGCTCATTATGATAAAGAACAAAAACCAGAGAGTAGAAATAGTCAGAAAAATGTTCAGAATTAATTTTCGACTTCGACCATTTTCAAGCTGATCCCGCCCCCACCTCTCACCCATATAAACCCATGAGAACGGCAAAAACGAAACATAGAGATACAAAAGGATCTCAGCCGGAACATAAAGGATTGAATAACCACTCGAAAAAAAAGCGGCAGAGATTAAACAGCAAAGATTGACCAACATGAAAAACAGGAAAGGGCGCACATAAGCTCCCCAACCTTTTTTAAGAATAATCAGAATAAAAATAAAGGCCAGTAGCGCCCCGGAAAATAGATGAATACCCGGAAATATTCCCATCACTTATTCTGAATAATCAAGATACAGTTTTAAAGATGTTCCCAGAAAGATAAAGTTGGCGACAAAGTTGGCAAAAATCGATCCAATAACAAGGTAGAATACCATCTCAGGGTTAAATATCTGCACTAACTTAGCCGGAAACGCTAAAGCCAAAGGAAGTGGTGTCCAGATAAAATATGGCACCAAGACCAATCCGAGCGAGGCAAACGGATGAGATGTGAAAAATGACAACCCACGTCGTATGGCCGCCCCGAATGAAACCCCACCGATGATGATGCTGGGTAACAGAAATACGCTGGGGGCCAGTATCAATATGCGCAAGCCATGCAGGATGAGTGTCACCAGCGCCTTGCGACGTGGTGCTACCTCCATTGAGTACCCCAGGACATTCTCGACAAAATCAAAAAAGTAACGACCCACAACATACAGAATGATGTAAAGTATTGCCCAGGTTGCGGCCAACTTGAGATACTTACCGGCAGAATCTTTAAACGAACCACCTAATGAGTAGGGCGATCCCCGATAGATTCCGACCAATAGGCTGAGGAATATACCAAACAGGAATGCTTCGGCAAAAATGTTAAAAATCAAAACCGAATGCTCAAACAGATATGGCAAGACGATAAAATGACCCGGATAATGAACCAGCGCCTTGGCAACTTCAACCTCAAACAATGACGCCCACCCATGCACTAATGGTCCGGTCACAGGAGAAAAGATGTAATAGTGGGCCAACGCCAAACAGATCGCGACGCCTGCCTGAAGTCCAAGAGGAATCCATAAAACTGGCCGCAAGGTCAGTTTTAAAACTGAAATATAGGCATGCCAGAATTCAGAAAATCTAATTTTTTTAGCCACCTCAACTCCGATCAAAAAAAGGACTTCGGTACCGTTAACTCTTACGGAACATCAATTGCAACCATATTCGATCCGGTACTATCCCCCTGAATATCAGCAACCCAAACCTGATAGAAGTACTCTCCGGCCAACGGAACCTTATCAAGATAGCTGGCCGTAGCCTGATGGTTGATAATTCCAATTACCTGTCCGTCAAATCCACCGGTTGTGTCACTATCCCGCAAAACATTGTATGTTCTAAAATCATCCTCATCCGATTCGGTCCAGGACAATTTGACGCTCAATGAATCTCCCGTCAGACTGGCCGCCAACGTAGGTTTGGCCGGCGGATCATTAACTTCGGTCCTCAGCGACAACTCGTTTGAGCCAACCGAATTTCCGTCATCGTCAAAGACAAACAGGCGATAATAATAGATGGTGTCATCAATCAATTCGGTATCGTTGTAATTCAAACTACTTTGATTGGTCGCCGTCGTTACCAGATATGAATTCAGATCAACCGTAGGAGTTTCACTACGGAAAAGACGATAGCTGGAAAAATTGGTCATATCGGCCCGCGTCCACTCCAAAAGTAATTCACGCGAAGAGATCGGGTAACCGGCCAAAACTACCGGTTCAAGCGGGTCGTTAGCCTTGGTAGATAACTCCAGAGAATCGGAACCAACCGAATTGCCGTTATCGTCAAATACATATAGGCGGTAAAAGTAAGTCTGTGTATCGGCCAGTTCGGTATCAGTAAAAGCCACGCTACTCTGGCTGGTAATCGTCGTGACCAAAAATGAGGTTAAATCCACCAACGATGTCTCACTCCGAAAGAGGCGATAACTGGAAAAATCAGACATATCTGCCTGAGTCCACTCCAAAAGTAATTCACTCGAAGAGACCGAATATCCGGTAAGGGCAACCGCCTGATGCGGACTGTTGATATTTAATAAATCGGTTGCCTTAATCTCCGCCGCTCCATTTTTGGCCGCGTCGGTAAAGTGGCCGATAACTTCGGCGTTATTTAGTTCGGTCCCGACCTGAACAATATAATCAACTTCATAAACACCATCACCAACGCCAGAGCCACCGTCAGGATCAATATCAAAAAGGTCGATCCTCTCCAGCGTACCGATTTCAACGCTGGCCGTCCCCCCCGTTTCAGAACTGTTTATTTCAAAATGAATCGTATCTCCCGGGACAAAAATGATATCGACTCCCAATGAATCTGTTACCGGAGAATATGAAACTGACTGAATCACCGCGCGTCGATCAAGGATAATACTATCGGATACAAACCCGATCGACTCACCACCAACGGTCAGCTGAAACCGGGCATAGATATATTTCATCCCGTCCAGATCGGAAAAATCGTAATTTTTGCTCGGATTATAGCTCTCCCAAAAGGCACCACCGAAAAGGCTATCTTCGGAGAGTTGAACAAAACCGGTTCCACTTGGGGCGGTCAATTGAAGCGGCGCATTCCGATTGTTGATGTATTCGGCTCCATTTGAAATCGAAATTGAGAACAGACCGGGATTCGCCGACATAGCTCTGGATTTCAGCCCTTCCCGTCCGGCAAGATCGACAACTGAAATACGGAAATAATAGCTCCGACCATTAATCAAATTATCGGCGACAAAAGTTGTTGCCGAAGTACTGTCGAGATAATCGACAACATTAGACGAGGAATCCGAAAAATAAATATTAAAATAATCGACCCCGGACAGATCGTTTACCGACCAGGATATTTGTATCTGTCCATCCGCTATCGAAGCGGTCAATCCGTACGGTGTTGCCGGTTGCTCCGGAAGATTGGAGATACCACTTGGCGCTTGCACATCATCGCTACAACCCGACATTATGGCAACCATCACCATAAGGATTATCGTTATCGTCGCCTTCATTATAGATACCATCTAAAACCTCACCGCCAAAGTGATCGCCGCCCGATCTCGGCCAATCTCTGGCTTAATCGTTATCGCCTTATATTCAGTATAAGAATCGTAGTCGGGGAAAAACAGAAAAGCGTCCAGGATGTTATAAATATAAACTCCCGCGACCGCTATCATAACCACATTAAGTTTATCCTCGGCATCATTAGCCTCTTTTTGTGCCTCCCACATCGAGGCCTCCAATCCAGCCAGATCGCTCCATTGATCAGCCTGATTAAACAGAGACTTGCGTTGGTTATAGATATCTAATTTGTCGTCGTAATCACTCTTGATTAAGACATACCCTACCGCCGACCCAATTGTGGCAATTGAAAAGAGGGTCGATTTTGTCGATTGATTATTGTACTTCTGACCCCACCCGGGAAATATCAGCGACCGAAAAAGTGCCTTGGTTCTGGTCTTCGGTTTCAACTTGATATCCAACTGCGCCTGTTGGGACTCAGAAAAATAGGTTACCGAACGGTACGTTTCGTACCCTTCACGAATCACTTCGATCTCGTATCGACCGGTCAATGGACGGTCAAAGAGAATTGGGGTCACACCTGAAAGTGATGTCTCTCCGGTTAGTATGACCAATGATCCCTGAGGATCAGAATTAATTAGGATGTTACCGACAGGCTGGGCCGAAAGATTCTGACAAATAAATAAAATCGACAGAGAGACCAGGGCCACCAATATCCTTTTGCGGGCCGCGTGCATATACAAAATCCCTTTTTATATTTGATTTCGGGAAATATATTTAGAACTAAACAGCTTAGCAAGAAAAACCACCCTGTTTTTACGCAAAAAAAACCGCGCCTTAGCGCGGTTTCTCAGGTAAACTTGTTTTAAAACGCCCCCTTGCCGGTAATAACAACCAAAACCGTCCGTGATAAAATCTTTACATCCTGCCAAAAACCGAGGTCTCTGATATACTGCAGATCATAATGAACTTTTCTAACAACCGAGGCAACCGATGAATCATAACCATTTTCGATCTGGGCCAACCCGGTAAGACCTGGTTTTACCTCAAGCCTCTTTTCGTAATTTTCCACCTGCGTGGCCAATTCCTTGACAAACATCGGACGCTCCGGGCGAGGACCAACCAATGACATCTGACCAAACAAGATATTGACAAACTGAGGAATCTCGTCCAAACGAGTCTTCCGCATCAGATTGCCCAGGCGAGTGATGCGCGGATCATTAGCCGTTGCCCAAACCGGACCACATTTCTTTTCGGCATCAGCAACCATCGTTCTGAATTTGATTACACTGAAGAGGAGACCCTTTTGGTTAGCCCGGCGACGATCGCGAGCCACTCGTCCGAGTTCAGAACGACCGGAATCGCGACGCCCATTCTTGCGACGATTAAAGCCAATGCGGGCCTGACGGTAAAATACAGGACCAGGCGAATCCAGTTTAATCAGAATTGGCAATATCACAAAGAAAGGAGCGGTTAAAATCAACCCGACAATGGCGCCGAATATATCAATCGAACGCTTCACAATATTTACAAAAAACTGTCTCTTCACTTCTCCACGCAATGAGGTCGGTAACCAGGCATACAGGTACGATATCAGCAGTATAAGATTCGACCTGACATGTTCGGAAAAGAAACTTTTAAATCCCGAAAATGATATTCCACCTACTGGCTCGGTGTCATTAAAACTATCCATCAATTCAGAATCTGCGAGGTGGCCGGAAAAATCATTAATCCCAATTCTTCTGCCATTTACTGAATTTGAAAACATATAGACGTCCCCAGTTTAATGCCCATCGTTAGACTTTATTGGTATTGGCTAATGATTTAGCAAAAAGATTGCCAATATCTGAGAATTTGCTACGATGAACAAATATTGAACAGAGAAGCGTATTCCAAGGTTGTAAACTAAAGACAATAAACGGCATACAGACCTAATCATGGATAGCTTAAGCCTATTATTTTTGATCGGCAAATAATGCCCGGATTAACTACGACTTATTCATGAAGAATTGCGCATATTAAATGCAAAGCTATGCATTTTAAGTATGCAAAACAGAAGAAGATTGCAGGAATCTGCAAGGCCAAAACCGACTAAAAATTGTAAGGTATTGCAAACTAAGAGCTTACCCAATACGACATTAGGCCTGATTACCAGCTAACAGAGAAAGATAAATTATGCCGACTATCCGCTCCAAAGCTGTCAGATGGTGAAAATGTATAATCGAATTGCCCTGAACCGTACCCGACCCCAAAACCGAGATTATATTTCAGAGCGGATTGATCCTGCAAAGAATTTGTCTGATAGACCAATCCCGATCTGGCAAACAATTGATTGGCCAATTGGTACTCAACCCCTTGATGGATCGACATTTCCCCTCTCAGTGGAGCGTGTCCTTCGAGAGAAAACAGGGCCCGGCGATTGAACTGCTTGAAAGCAAAACCACCTCTGAATTCAGTCGGCAGGTTCTCCTGAACGGTCTCGAATTTTAAACCGGATCCCATATTGAGAACGGCAAAACCAATATCAACCCCACCCCAATTGGCGAGAAATCCTATATCTCCGGCAACCCCCTGCCCTTTAACAAGGTCAAATGATTGTTCAATATACTTTATTGAAGCACCAACGGAGATATCTTCGCTAATCATTCCAGAGATGGAAAAAACGGCAGACATATTATAAAGGCTTAGCTCTTCCCCGGGATTACCAAATTCGTCATACGATTGCAATGAGCCGAAATCGACATAAGTTAATCCAACCCCAAGAGCAACCGATTGCAATGGAAAAGCGGCATACAGATTTTCAACTTTTACATCCTGAAGCCAGTCATAATGGGAAAATTGCGCCGAATTCTCTTCAAGACGCCCTAACCCGGCTGGATTCCAATAAACGGCCGAGGCATCGTCAGCTACTGAGGTAAATGCGGCACCCAATCCGATAGCTCGGGCGCCAACTCCGATTTTCAGGAAACCGGCTGTTGTCGTACCTGACCCTCCTGCCAGAGCCAAATCGGATGAGCCACCGATAATGGCCAGAGTGACAAGAATTACTCCTGTAATAAATCCATATTTCTTCATATTTTCGACTCCGTTCTTGTGCAATCTCTTATTGCAAGCAGTATGCCGCTTGAGATATTGCCCCAAGAACGGGCGATGAAACTTAGCCCGCCTCCTTGGCGAAGGATGTAAGACTTTGAACTACAACCCATTACTACCATCGATCAATTAACAGTATCGGAGTAAAAGAAGAAATTATCGGCTCTCCAACTGGCCACCGCTCGAATCTCTCCGGTCACGCCCTGAACAGCCACTTGTTTAAAACCACTCATAAAGCCCCAAACTGTTGTCCCCCCAACTGTTTCATGCCTGCCCCGAGGCTGAACAGAAGCCAGAAGTTGAACCATCATCCCAACTACTTACCCTTTTCTTATCGGTCAAATACTGCACAATATTTGCTTATACACTCAAATACAGGGACAGCCTAACAGTTTCTATAACCATTTGTCAATTAAATTCTTAACAGATCGTTAGTTTCTTTGACCAGGTAAACAACAGCAATTAACGACCATATGGAGAAATATTATTTTGAGGCAGGAATTGCCTCCGATGACACCATTAATAATGAACCGATACTATCCGAATTCAAACAAGCGATCCAAAAATCAAACTACTAGAAAAAACTATTATTGGGGATATAGACCTCGACCAATTACACCATAATTAATATTATTATATGATTTCCATCAGTAAACACCGATCCATCGGTTAAAAGCAGACGGAGTGAGACAATGTTAATTACTAACTAAAGCAGACCAGCTTACAGCTTTAATCTCTCAGCTATATCACCAATAACCGGTATCTTATACGACTTGCCCTGAATCGCAAACATAATTCCTGCTACGGCGGCGCCAATACAACCGATCGTGATTGCCGTCCAGAATATCCCGCTTAGTTTCTCAAAGGAAAAGATGAAGACAATCAACTCCAACAGAAACAGCACGAGCCCTTGACGGGCATGAAAATAGGCATACTTATCATCCCGCATCCGCAACAGCGGCACAAAGCATAGAAACGGTATGTATGCCATCAGAGCTACTAACCGACGATCTTCAGTAATCCGCCCTTGATCATTTTCCATTTCATCAAGATCCGGGATATTTCCCTTCTTGGTGGTAAACTCATTATCATTTTGACCATGGTCAAAAAATGAATTGCTCATCGATCCTCCTGATCATAAATCCCAAACAATCTCTTCTCCCCGATCAGAAAGTAAAAATCGAATCGGGTCACTGGGCGGCCAAAGTTCAACAACCTTTCCATCCTCGACGATACCAATTTTAAAATACAGCTCGCCACCGCCAGTTGGGAAGATAACTTTTCTATCCAAACCAAATTCGGCAATCTCATCCAGCCCGAATTTGAGGCTGTCAATATCATCCAACCATTCCGGTTGTTTTTCAAGCCGTTCTCGACTGATATGAAAAACACCACTCACCGGACTTATAATCTCAAGCTGAACCTGTTTGCTTGGATTGTCAACTAAAAAGCGGTTGTCCAGAAAGTCGATCCGAAAGTAAAGTCGATCAACATCAGAGGCATAATAAATCGCCGAGACAGCCTGATCCACTCGATGAGCCGCTCCGCCAGCCTTAAGGCAATCAAACTTCCCTGCCCCCAACCATTCATAGTAATGGGTCAGGAGGCCATCTAACTGGGGGCTGACAACCCCATCCGGCTCGGTAAGAAACGTTTCCGGAAGATTAGAAGAAATCGGAGTTAACAGTAAACGGGGAATCTCCAAATCAAGTTCACTATAAACCGCCGATAAGTGAGCCCGATAAAGGCGGTCAAAATCTTCATTATGTTGCCCCCGATGTTCGTCTCCATACCACCAATTCCAATCCGACCCTTCAGCAATCATTAGCGACTTTTCAGCACGAGCCAAACGGTCTGCATCAAAATCTGGATTGTCGTTTTTAAAACGGCTCAAAGCCTGACGAGCATCATAGAGCAAATCCCAGGCGGTGTTATCCTCCGCATGGCCGATCCAAATCCTGAAATTGTGATTGATCCACGATCCGGCCCGGATTCGGGGAAGGTCAATCGGCTGCAATTTTTCAGCCGCTTCAGACATTGTGACCGTCTCAATTGACTCATCCCGCTCCAGACGATCAAACAAGAGATTCAAAAAGTCATCACCGTCCCGATCATAATACTCCCAACAGTTTTCACCATCCAGAATAACCGGAACCACCGCATTCGGATTATCACCAAGCAGATCGTCCAAATGACGCAGATGCCCCATAAAATCTTCCACCGCTTTATCCGCATCCCACCCGGAATAAACAAAGCCAATCCGATCCGACAAAGCATGGTCCCGAAAAAAGAGGCTCAAATGACCATGCTCAGTTCCATAGCGATACACAGCATGAGGCGAGCCGCCGGGAGCATGACCAGACTTGGCCAGAGAACCATATAGAACCTGCTCGTCCGAAGCCATCCATTTAATACCAAACTTGGCCACCAACGGTGCCATTCCCTCTGAGATTGAGCCCTCCGAGGGCCACATCCCGTTCAGGTCCCCACCAAAAACCGAGCGATATTTTTCGACTGCCAGACCGATCTGCCTTTCGGCATCTTCGGGATGAACAAATCTATTGCGAGGTAAAGTTATCGAGGGGAGAACCTCTCGCGCTGAATCGGTATCACACAACAAAGGTAAAATCGGATGAAAATAAGGGGTCATCGAAACCTCAATTTTCCCCTGCTCTTGTAAATTTTTATAACATGGGATGACGTCGGCGATAATTTTTTTTTGGCCCTCTATCAGACGCCCCTTATCCTCTTCAGAAAAATTCTCACCCTTAGCCAAGAGCGACTTAAACGGCTCCTGCTTGAAGAAAAACGGATCAACCCAGGCCAGGTTACTCCAGACGACTAAATCACGAATATCCTGATTGGACCCGGTCCGTACCGCAAATTCATGATCAAATCCACAATCGGCTAATTTTTGGTACAATCGATGATAACGAGAATGAGGCTCAATCATCGTCTTGATGTTGGCCGAGAAAAAGGATTTATAGATCTCAGCCTTTTCCTCACGAGTCAAATCATCGGTTTTTTTTGATGTTAGATCAAGGTGCCGATCGGATGTAGTACCATTGCTATAAAGTTCAATCTGTTCGACCAGCGAAGGAACCAGATTAAAAGTCATTTTGAGATTATCAAGGCGCCCGACACGAGCCGGCAGATCATAATAATCTTTAAGGCAATGAAGCCTGACCCACGGCATAACCATCTTTCCGCTCGACGGATCACCATAAAATGGCTGGTGCATATGCCACAGAAACGCAACCCTTAACATTTCTTCTCTCCCCCCTGTCTCACACTATAAATCGATATTATATTCCCCCGCCAGGGTTTTCCCTTCCATCTCGAAGCGAGTCCCCTTGAAATCTTTGTCAATTTTGGCCAGCATAACTCGAGCCGACTCCAGATTCCCCGCTTTAACATAACACTTCATGGCCCGCAAGAAATACTCTCCAGCCATCGTAAAATCGGGATATTTCTCAGCCGCTTCACGGTATTTATCAGCCGCTCCGACAAAGTCACCGGAGGCCTGGAGGCACGAAGCCACACCGGCAAAGGCAGATGTTACATAATATTTATCACCTTTGTATTTGCTGAGATAATGCTCAAAGGCGGCTTGCGCTTCTGAAAAATTTCGTTGATGAAAATAAGCGTTACCGAGGTTAAAAGCGGCCATCGGAGCCCGACGACTACTGCCGAATTCATCCAGGATAGTTTTAAAATCGACTACAGCCATCTGGTAACTACGAGTATTTATCTCTGACATCGCCCGATCAAAAACAATATCTGCCTGACGGTCCTGATCGCTTCGACTCGATTGCAACAGGGATAGTCCGGCGAAAACAATAACCACAGCTCCGGCACCGGCTACAAAATAGGTCCAATTATCAACCACATACTCTTTGGCCTGAAGCATAAAGGTAGTGAATTTATCTTCCTTCATCTCCTGCTTCGTTATTCTGACCTTCTGTTTCATTTCAGCAAACCTCCCATTTCATAATATTTGTATCGGAAGATATCCCTTTTACGAGATTAAAAAAGGCGGAATATATTTTTCCGCCTTTCAACACAATCTTAACGCTCCGGCTAGAAAATACCGGTAAATGTAAACCTAATCTCTTGCGCATTAAACTCAATATTCTGTGTCCGACCTGGGTCGCCATCGTGAAAATTGGCCAGGGCAAATTCCGCACCGGTGCTATAGCGCCAACCAAAATCAAGATGAATCTGCGACCATTGAAGGCCAGCACCAAGCGATAGACTCAAAGCCGATTGCTGTCCGGTAGCGGCCCGAGTGATATCAATTTCTCCCGTTTCTTCGCCCAGACTGTCAAGCACAGTTGTGAAATCAGCCCGATAATTCTCCGATTGCGGCAACTGATCGTAACGAATTCCAGCTCTAAGAGGCATATCACCAATACCGGTACTCTTCACATACTCAACACCAAGCCCAACGCCAAAAGTGTTGTTCCAATCAATCGGAACTTCGGAGAATGTTTCAATTCTCTGTCCACCAGCATCAATTTTAAATTTCTCAAGAGGATACCAATTTGTGGACCCATAGTTTTGAAACATGACATCGCTGGTAATTGTCAATACTTCACTCGGTGTGTAGGCTAACCCTACCGTTAAAGCCATGGGGAAATCCTGCTCGGCGATACTATCGACAACATAGATTGTGTCAGAACTGGCCGTTTCGGGCAAATCATTCCGGGTCACGACAATGAACGTGGACCGATCGGTGTTATGACGCATGATGTACGGCAAATTGACAGTCGCGCCAAAGCTAATTTTGTCCAATCGATACATGGCACCCAAAGCAAAATTGAACCCACTACTTTTGGTCGAATCAATATCCCGAACGTCGCTGGCAATATCTACTGAGATATTGTAAACTTCATTAATAATTTCCGGATTTAGATTTTTTACATCTTCTTGATAAATCCGACGGCTACCCCGAATATTGGCTGTAAAACCAAGCGATAGCTTGTTATAGACACGAGTCCCAAGACCAAAATTAAACGTTTGCAAATGCCCTTCATTGGTCTTGCGCGTATCAGGATGGATGAGATTATCAAACTCACTTTGAGATTCGGCAACCGTGGAGTAATTATTACTTCGGTTATAATTGAAGTTAAACGCCCAGGGGTGTCCCTTGATTCGAATCGGGGCAACAAACGAAAAATGACCAATTCCGCTCAAGTCCAAATTCATGTCAGTTTCACCAATCGAAAGGTTATCGGTGAACTTTCCATTGGGAGCAAAACGCATGAAAGATAGCGCTATTGCCGGCCCTTCCAGGTCAAGCAATGCGGCCGGATTCCATGTCCCGCTGGTCACATCGTTGGCAACACCGACAAAGGCATTACCCATGGAGAAGGCTCGTGTGCCCGCACCAAAATTATCAAGACTCAATTCCTGAATGGCTGGATTCTCATTCTGCCCGACAACCGGGACCGCCATTATTAACATCAGTACCGCTACTATGACCAACCGTTTCATACAGAAAAACCCTTTCATATATGAAAAACCGTTTCAAATATCGACATCCGTCTCTTATAACAGATCGAAAATATACGCTATAGCCATATAGCTGTCAAACGGTTTTAACAATTAACCTCACTGTTTCCAGACAAAAAAGCCCAGGCAACTGTCGAGGGCTCGGAATCGTCTCATATATAGACGATTAGCCTGAGAATTTGTGGAATGAAACAGAAACTTTTTACCGTTCTAACCGAACAAAATCAAGCTGGGTAAAGTTCAATCCCAGCCCCTTTTATAGTTCCAGACATCCGAAAGTTCAATAGCCAGACTGCCCCTCTTCTATGGACAATTCCGGCAGGCTACAGTTCCTCCAAATCACTTCAAGCTTTTAATTACCCGCTTGAATTGGTCACCCTCGGCCACTTTCAACATCTCAAATAACGACATCTCTACCGAATAAATCCTGGCACCCAAAGAACGGCAGGCCTCCAACCCGATATGGCGATTTTCAGGAGTTCGAGACGAGACTGCGTCGGCGGCAATAAAGACCTCGTAGCGATCCTCTCCTCCCAGCAGATCTCTGACCGTCTGATAAACACAAACATGACTCTCCATACCAACCACAATCACCTGCTTTCGGCCGGTTGCTTTAAGAGCCGCCACAAATTCCGGGTTACCTCCACAGCTGAAACAGTTTTTTGCCAGAGGCTTATAGTCGGCCAGCTCATCTTTAACCTGATCAACCGTCTCTCCCAGCTTATCAGGCAATTGTTCATTCCAGATTATCGGAAGAGCCAATTCCTTGGCCCCTTTAATCATTACTACAACGTTATCAAAAAACTTATCTTTATCGTGCATCAGGGTTGCCAGTTTCCCCTGGACATCAATCACGACCAGTACCGCTTTGTCAGCTTCAAGCATTTTCAGAACTCTCCATATTATTCAGCTTCGCTAATTCCTAATTTTTTCCAATTATACCGGATCAAAGCTATCAAGCAAAGAGATATTATATGGATTCAGATTTGCTGTCGAAGATATTATTAGCTCCATATGGGAAAAAATCTCACCTCAGTATCAAGACCGTTTCCGAACGTCCGATAATAGGAAAAGAATCAATGCGAGGACAATTTATTCAACGAGAAGATATGGCTGAAAACAGAAGACAATCTCGAAAATTTACCAACGACTATTTTCTGGTATATGAAACCAAGTCGAATCAACTAATTGGCCGCGTCCTGGACCTCACCCCTGATGGTGCCATGCTGATCGGAGATCGACTGGTACCGGTACCGGTTAAATACTCATGCAAAATGGTTATGCCCCGCATGGTCGGACGTCATCGGTTTCTGTATTTTGAAGTAGAGAGCCGCTGGTGCCAGAAAAACCCCCGGTTGGGCTGGCATGAAACCGGCTATCAAATAACCAGAATTGACAAAGAATTCCAGGAAGTCATTAACGAGATGATCGGTGAATGGATCGTCAGAGTGGGAACTCAAGAGCTAACCGTTAATGTCGAATCAGCTTAGATTGTCACTATCTGATTCCTTACAGCTCTAATCTGCACGAATATTGGTCTTGCTCGGCAACTCTCTATTGCTCTTTATATACTCCAGCCAAAAATCAAAACCGTAATCTTCGACAAAAGCCCGCAATGCCCGAAACCCTGAACCATAAGTCTTGCTCCGACTCCGTTCCATAGAATCTAATTCATAGCGAGCGTTGGGATGATCATATTTTTGCAATACAAGATAGGCGGTATAATTGCAACTTCCCTCTGAAATAATCTTACTCCCCTTGACGCATCGATTTTCAGCCATCCAGACATGCATCAACTCATGAGCCATCACTTTGATAAATGAATATTTTGGTAACCCGAATAAAATAAACACCTGACTCCCCCCGACCAGTTTTCTCGTCTCCGCCTCATACTTTGAAGTCGTCAGACCAAGATGCCCGTCCCCGTTCCCCTCTGATTTCTGAGTCATTTCAGGCTTGCTCACCAAATGCAGGGTAACATTGGCGATATCGACATTTATTCCAAGCGTTGCCATGACGTCACCCACTTCAGACATTAAGAACTGCGCCGCATCATCGTCGGAGACAGCCGTCTCATTGCAAATCCCGCAAACAATCCGATCGTCGGAAAGCCGATACCCGCCCCGAGACAACTGTTCACCGATAAACCGGCCACAGTAGGCGCACTCTGGCTCACCATCATCCTGATGCGAGACGTGGACTTTGTTACCCCAGTAATCGGTAACATACTTGCCGTTGATTTTTTCACCGCACAGATCACAGCGAAGGGCAACATGCTTATCGTAACATTTTAGATGATAATATTCGTCACCCGAATAATTGAATTCGCTTTTGATCGGTTTATCACAATAGGTGCAAAACAGATGTCCTGCATGAAAATACTTTCCATCAAGATTGAAATATTCTCCGCTTCCAATCTCCTCCTGACAATACTCACAGATCATCTCCTGCGCCATTATTGGCACAGCGGATAGCATCGTCAAAACCAGACCGATAACAATTATTTTTATTTTGGCTTCGAATTCCAGCACGTAAGACAGATCTCCCGGTTGGGCACGATATGTATGCTTGAAGGGTAAATTGAATTGTCTGAGAGTTCAACAAAAACATAGCTGGCCTCATTCTCTTATGTTGTCACCCCTTCGCATCGCTCAGGGGTAAGAGACTCTACCCCACAAGGGGATAAATGGCTGTACCCCACAAAAGGGGGTATGTATCTGTACGTCGTTTCACTCCCACAGCTA
>JAUUYJ010000029.1 GCA_030588275.1 Candidatus Zixiibacteriota bacterium
CCTTCAATGGCGCCAAATTCATGCAGGACACCATCTATTCTGATAGCAACAGGAGCCGCTCCCTGGATCGACGCTAAGAGTACTCTCCGGAGAGAATGGCCAACGGTCGCACCGAAGCCGCGTTCCAGCGGTTCAATAACGAATCGGGCATATCCCTCATCGGTACTCGACTGATCAGTGACGATCTCCTTAGGCATCGTCAGGCTTTTCCACTTCATTCGCACATCCCCCAAATAGGTTTGCGGTTATGATACAAAAAGTTTACTTGGAGTATAGCTCCACTATCAACTGCTCCTGAACAGGAATCATAATCTCTTCCCGTTTCGGAAATTCCAAAAGCTCCCCTTCAAGGCTGGCTTTGTTAAGCCTGAGCCAGGGGATCTCTTCGCCACGCGATTCCTTTAAGGCGATATGGATAATGTCCAGCGCTTTCGATTTCTCTTTTACCTTAATCACGTCGTTTCGTTTCACACTATACGACGGGATATCGACAATATGGCCATTGATAATAAAATGACGATGCCGTATCAGCTGACGCGCCGATTTGCGGGAAGGAGCGAAGCCAAGACGAAATACAACATTGTCAAGGCGACATTCCAGCATTTGTAAAAGGTTTTCGCCGGTAATTCCTTTTTTCTGCTCGGCCGCTTCAAAGTAGTTGTGGAACTGACGCTCAAGGATGCCATAAATGCGACGCACCTTTTGCTTCTCCCGCAACTGATGACCATACTCGGAGACCTTTCTCCGCATATTCTGGCCATGCTGACCGGGAGCGTATCCACGCCGATCAAAGGCGCACTTTTCGCTCAGGCAGCGGTTTCCTTTCAGAAACAGCTTCTCCCCTTCGCGACGACAGAGCTTACAATTCGCTTCGGTGTAACGAGCCATACATCTATCCTTACATCTAAGTTTACATTCTAAAGCGTCAACTTATACACGACGACGCTTGGGAGGACGACAACCGTTATGTGGAATCGGTGTAACATCCTTAATACTAATAACATCCAGACCGGCGGCGGAAATTGACCGAATGGCCGCTTCCCGGCCCGATCCCGGACCTTTTACCAAAATCTCAACCTTGCGCATGCCCATATCAAGGACCTCTTTGGCCGAAAGGGCCGAGGCTTGTTGCGCCGCAAATGGTGTCGATTTTTTGGAGCCTTTGAATCCAACCCGTCCGGCTGAACTCCACGAAAGCACCTTCCCCTTGGGGTCGGTAATTGATATCAGAGTATTGTTAAAAGATGCCTTGATATGCACCACTCCGACCGCATCAACCTTCCGCGATTTCTTTTTTACTTTTCTTTTTTTTGGTTCAGCCACAGTCAACCTCTTTATAAATCCGAGTCATTATTTGGCACCCGGTGTTTTCTTTCTGCCGGCCACGGTCCGTTTCGGGCCTTTGCGCGTCCGGGCGTTGGTTTTGGACCTTTGTCCGTTACACGGCAGTCCGCGGCGATGCCGCAACCCGCGATACGATCCGATATCGATAAGCCTTTTGATGTTCATCGCTAATTCACCACGCAGATGACCTTCTACTTTATAGTCAGACTCAATGTTCGTGCGCAGTTTGATGACATCTTCTTCAGTCAAATTATTCACGCGCATATCCGGGTCAACGCCGGTAACGGCAAGAATTTTCTTAGCCGATGTGGGACCGATCCCAAATATGTATGTTAACGCGATCTCGATCCGTTTGGTACGCGGAAGTTCTACTCCAGCTATACGAGCCAATTACGCCTCCTGTATATCATTTCTGTTTATCCCTGTCTCTGTTTGTGACGAGGGTTGATACAGATTATTCTCAATATTCCTCGGCGGCGCACGATTTTGCACTTATCGCACCGCTTTTTCAATGATGATCTTACTTTCATCTCAAAACCTCAAATCCTGAATAACCGTCCTACTTGTGACGGTAGGTTATTCTGCCTCGCGTCAAATCATATGGTGACAATTCCAAGCTGACTCGGTCGCCTGGCAGAATTTTTATAAAGTGCATCCGCATCTTTCCCGATATATGAGCCAAAACAACATGGCCATTTTCAAGCTCTACCTTAAACATAGCATTGGGTAACGGTTCTAAAACCTTTCCCTCCGCCTGAATGACATCCTCTTTGGCCATATGTTTCCTTATACCACCGTTAAAATATCCGGACCGTTTTCGGTAATTGCCACCGTATGCTCAAAATGAGCCGAAGGCAAACCGTCCGAAGTGACCGTCGTCCAGCCATCAGGTTTGAAACTAATCTTATAATCGCCAACGTTAACCATCGGTTCAATCGCTAAGACCAATCCTTTTTTCAGAACCGGTCCGGTTCCGGCAACGCCGAAATTATAGACCTGTGGGTCTTCATGCATCTTGCGACCAATTCCATGTCCAACCATATCGCGAACGACTGAAAATCCATTTTCTTCAACAACCGCCTGAATTGCCGCAGAAATATCCCCCAAACGATTACCATTTTGGGCTTTTTCGATTCCAGCATTAAGGGCTTCAAGCGTTACATCCATAAGTTTCTTTTTGGTCTCGTTAATTTCACCAACGGCAAAAGTCTTGGCACCATCACCATAATAACCATCTTTGAACGTGCCAACATCAATCGAGATGATATCACCGTCGCGCAGTTCGCGGTTTGATGGGATACCATGAACAACCACTTCGTCAATTGAGGCACAGATTGAGGAAGGAAAAACATTCCCACCAACCCGGTAACCCTTAAAAGCCGGCTCGGCACCGCGACTTCTGATATGATCTTCGGCAATGCTATCCAACTCAGCGGTCGTAATTCCGGCAACTACCTTCTCAGCCATCAGTTGATGAACTTCGGCCACGATCTTTCCCGCTTCGCGCATAATCTCAATCTCTCTGTCTGATTTCAGCTCAACCATTATGCGCTAACTTTCAATCCTTCTACAATGCGGGCAAAAACTTCATCCTGACTGCCCACCCCATCCACTTCCAGCAAAATTGCTTTCTCGCGGTAATGACCTTCGATAGGCATCGTCTGTTCTTTATAAACGGCCAACCGATTCTTCACAACCTCAGGTTCGTCATCGTGACGGCGCGCTAATTTGCCACCACACTTATCACAAACAGATTCCTGCTTTGGCATCTTGGCTGGATAATTAAATCCCGCCTGGCATTCGGAGCAAGACATCCGCCCTGATAATCTTTTAATAATCTCATCATCATCGACTATCAAAAGAACTGCTTTATCAATAGTCAATCCAACTCTTTCAAAAATGGCATCAATCGCCATCGCCTGAGGAATTGTACGGGGAAATCCATCAAGGATAAAACCTCGATCAAGGTCTCCGTTTTGTTGTTTTTCACCAATCAATCCGATTAAAATTTCATCTGGAACCAGATCACCAGCATCCATAAAAGACTTCGCTTTTAATCCAAGCTCGGTCCCTTCTTTGACCGCCGCGCGAAGCATATCGCCAGTGGACAGATGCAAACAATTGATCTTTTGTGCCAAGCGAGCGGCTTGCGTTCCTTTGCCCGAACCTGGCACTCCCAGAAAAATCAAATTCATTAGTACGATCTCCCCCGGATGCGACCTTTTTTCATAAACCCGTCATAATGACGCATCAACAGGTGCGATTCAACCTGTTGCAAGGTATCCAAAGCAACACCAACGATAATCAAAAGGCCGGTACCACCAAAGAAGTACCCCACTTGGATCTGTTCAATCAGAACCCAGGGCAAAATCGCGATAGACGCAAAGAATAGTGCACCAGGTAAAGTGATACGGGTTAAGATCCGTTCAATATACTCGGCCGTCCGTTTACCCGGCCTGATACCGGGAATGAATCCGCCATTTTTGCGCATGTTATCAGCCAGATCAATCGGGTTGAAAACCAAAGCGGTGTAGAAGTAGGCAAAAAAGACGATTATCGTACCATAAATTATCGAGTAAACCAGATCACCAGGTCGGAGCCAGTCAGAAATAATATTCTGCATCCATTCCACATTAGGGAATATCTGGGCCACCGTTGCCGGAGCAAACATGATTGACTGGGCAAAGATGATCGGGATAACACCAGCCGAGTTCACCGACAAAGGAAGGTGCGTCGTCTGACCACCATAAACTTTTCGTCCCACAATTTTCTTGGGATACTGCACCGGAATCCGGCGTTGGCCACGTGTAACAATGATCACAGCCGCGATCACAAGAAGCATCATCGACAACATAAATAACTGCTCAACGATAAAATTAATACCGATCTGATTTGAAAAACCTCGTAAGATATCGGTATCACCACCGGAGATCACCTCGACAACCGCTTGCGGGAAGCGGGCAATGATTCCGACAAAGATAATCATCGAAATACCGTTGCCGATGCCTCGCTCGGTTATCTGCTCACCCAGCCACATGATAAAGATCGTTCCACAGGTAAAGGTCAATATAGTCAAGGGGATAAACAACCAGCTTTCCATTACAACTGCTGGTTGCCCATTGTTATTGGCGATATTTAAAAGGAACATGGCCGTTCCATAAGCCTGCATGGATGCAATAGCAACCGTTCCATAACGGGTGTATTGGGTAATTTTCCGACGCCCCTCTTCCCCTTCTTTTTGCAACTTTTGGATAAACGGAATAACCGCACCCAACAACTGCATAATAATCGAAGCGGAGATGTAAGGCATAATACCGAGAGCGAAGATAGTTGCTTTCATAAACGCTCCGCCGGCAAACATGTCAAACATTCCCAAAAGGTTGTTCTCCTGCCCACCAAAGAATGAAGACAAAACGGAGGCGTCGATCCCAGGTGTGGGGATATGTCCACCAATGCGGTAAACGATCAAAATACCCAGAGTAAAGAGAATCCTCTTCCTGAGTTCTTCGATTTTGAATATTGATTGAAAAGTCCCTAACACTTAGGCCACCTCAACCTTTCCCCCGGCTTTTTCGATTTTTTCTCGCGCGGTTTTTGAAACCTTATCAACCTTAATAGTCAGAGAAGCTTCGATCTGACCCTGCCCGAGAATTTTAACCGGTTTATCCTGAGACTTGATACGTCCATGTTTTTTCAAAACCTCTGCGGTAATCGGCGCATCGGTCGGAAGGCCTTCCAACCCGAAGAGATTAACAATTTGATACTCCTGCCTGAAGATATTTTTGAAACCGCGTTTGGGCAACCGCAAATGCAGAGGCATTTGCCCACCCTGCATCCAAGCCTGGATCGAGCGTCCCGATCCGGAGCGAGACCGTTGTCCACCGTGACCCCGAGTAGAAGTCTTGCCGTGCCCCGATCCGGGACCGCGGCCAACCCGTTTCCTCTTTTTGGTTGAACCGGGTGCTGGTTTTAAATTCGAAAGTTCCATTGTATAATCCTATCGTCTCACCAATAAACGTTTATGAGGAAACCTCTTCTACTTCAAGAAGAAAGCCAACCGCTCGCACCATACCTCGGATCTGAGGTGTATCGGTATGGATAACAGATTTTCTAATCCGACCTAAGCCAAGCGCTATAATCGTGCGCCGATGCTTTTGGTTATATCCAATGGTGGAGCGCACCTGGGTAATTTTTAGTTTTGCCATTTTATCCTGCTACCTTTCAACCTTTTTCCCGGTATTCCATTTCCTGCTCACGCGTCCGTAAATTAAGCAAACCATTTAAGGTCGCCTTGACAACGTTGGCAGGGTTACGGGAACCGAGAACCTTGGTCAATATATCCTGAATTCCAGCCGACTCCAGGACCGCACGCACTCCACCACCGGCAATTACGCCGGTACCAGGAGAAGCCGGTCGGAGCATCACCCGCGTGGCGCCAAAAACACCGATGATCTGATGCGGGATGGTCCCCTCTGTAAGAGAAATTGGAACCATAGCACGACGGGCCGCTTCGTTACCTTTGTGGATTGCACCGGCAACCTCTTTTGATTTTCCGAGACCAATACCAACCTTGCCATTGCCGTCGCCAACCGCAACTAATGCGGTAAAGGAGAACCTTCGTCCACCCTTGACAACCTTAGCAACCCGGTTAATATGGATTACCTTCTCTTGAAACTCAAGACTATCAACTTCAAATCGGGCCAAATCTCACCTCGTTCTTCTGTTTAAATCTTTAGTCCTTTTTCACGCGCCCCGTCGGCAAGAGCCTTAACGCGGCCATGATACAAAAATCGGTTGCGGTCGAAAACGACCTGCTTGATACCTTTTTCAATAGCCAACTCGGCTATCGCCATGCCCATTTTCTTGGCCTGGACTGTCTTGGTATCTTTGGCGTCGAGTTTGCCATCCATTCCTTTCGACTTCGTCGAAAGGCCGATCAGTGTGACCTGGTTGACATCATCAACAACTTGCACATACATGCTCTTAAGTGATCTATGGACCGTCAACCGGGGAATCGCCGCCGTACCTGAAACCTTGGCGCGCACCCGTCTCCGGCGCTTAAGTTCACGAATTTTTCTTGTCTTCACTTTGTTGGCCATCTTAAATCAACTCCACAAATTTGTTAGGCAGCGGTCTTTCCGGCTTTACGACGGACATGCTCACCCTCGTACCTGATTCCCTTACCTTTGTAAGGCTCCGGTTTACGCAACGCCCGAATCCTGTCAGCGGTCAATCCGACCAACTCTTTACTTATTCCTGAAACGGTAATGACATTAGTTTTGGGTACATACTCAAGGGTGATTTCATCGGGAGGCTTGACCAGAATCTGATGCGAAAAACCCAGATTCAAAACCAAATTCTTACCCTTCATCTCACCACGATACCCAACCCCGATCATTTCCAGTTTTTTTGCATAACCAACAGTTACGCCAATCACCATATTCTGAATCAAGGCACGAGTCAAACCATGCAACCCACGATGAAATCCGAGATCAGAAGAACGGGTGATAACGACACTATCGTCATTGACAACAATCGTCATATACTCATGAAACGTCCTCGTCAGAGTTCCCTTCGGACCGCTAACGGTCAAAGTGAGCCCATCCTGAGTTATCTTGACTCCGTCCGGAATGACAACCGGCTGTTTTCCTATGCGCGACATATTATTGCTCCTTACCAGACAGCACAGACAGCTTCGCCGCCGGTTTTATTTTTCACCGCGTCATAATTTGTCATAACGCCAGCCGAAGTGGACAAAATCATGAGCCCCTGCCGACCATGAGAATACTGGTAGGCATCCCGGGTTGACACATACTTGCGCAATCCAGGACGAGAGAGACGACGCAAACCGAGGATAATCGGCTTATCATCCCGGCTGTACTTCAGATATACCCGCAGTATTCCCTGCTTGTTATCAGGAAGACTAATGTAATCACGGATATACATATTTTCTTTAAGAATACGAGCGATTTCCTGCTTCAACTTAGACGCAGGAATATCGACTGCAGTTTTCTTTGCTTTGGAACCGTTACGAATACGGGTCAACATATCAGCAATCGGGTCTGTCATCGACATACCATTAACTCCTTAGAAACATCCATCGGTACACTGGTTTCTACCAGCTGGCCTTTCTGACACCGGGCAGATCGCCGGCCAAAGCCATTTCACGGAAACAAATACGACACAGGCCAAACCTTCGCAGAAAAGCTCTGGGGCGTCCACAACGACGACACCGACTATAACCGCGAACCTTAAACTTAGGCACTCGTTTTTGTTTTTCTACAAGACACTTTTTGGCCACAACTACTCCTCTTTCTTAAAAGGCATTCCCAGTTCACTCAACAGCTTGAGACATTCGGCATCGGTTCTGGCGGTCGTCGTAATGGCCACAGACATCCCACGCACCTTATCAATATCATCATACTGAATTTCCGGGAAGATCAGTTGTTCCTTGATACCCAGATTGAAATTGCCTCGTCCATCACACGACTTGGTTGAAATCCCACGAAAATCGCGAATCCGGGGTATGGCAGAGTTCATCAGACGATCCAAAAATTCGTACATCCGATCCCGCCTGAGGGTTACACGACAACCGATCGGCATCCCTTCCCGCAATTTAAAATTCGAAATCGATTTGCGGGCTCGGGTAATAACCGGCTGTTGACCGGTTACCGTGCGAAGATCTTTGATCGCAGCATCGAGGGTTTTGGCATTTTGAATTGCCTCACCAACACCGATATTGATCGTAACTTTTTCGACTTTGGGGACCGCCATGACGCTGGAATACTTGTATTCCTTCATCATTCTCGGGATCACCTCGTCCACATATTTCTGCTTCATTCGTGCCATATTATCTCATCACCTTTTAAAGCTCGGCTCCACACATACGACAAACTCGTACCTTTGAGCTGGCAGCGCCTTTACTTTCAATCATCTTAAACGATATCCGAGTCGGAGATTTGCAGGAGCCACAATACACCTTCACATTACTACGGTGAATTGTCCCTTCCTTAATAACCACCCCACCCTTGGGATTCTTTTGCGTCGGCCTGGTATGCCTCTTGATCATATTAATCCCTTCCACGATGAGACGATTGCGGGCCGGAAAAACATGTAGCACTTTGGCAATCTTACCTTTATAGTTGCCGCCGATTACGTAAACATTGTCGCCTTTTTTAACTTTCATAACAAATACCCTTAAAGGACTTCCGGAGCCAACGACACGATTTTCATGAACTGCTTTTCGCGCAGTTCTCTGGCCACCGGACCGAAGATGCGGGTTCCCCGCGGTTCCTTCTGATCGTTTATTATTACCGCCGCATTATCTGAAAAACGGATCAGCGAGCCATCTTTGCGACGAATCTCTTTGGTAGTGCGCACAACGACCGCTTTGCATACTTCCGATTTCTTAACCGTGCCGCCGGGGATAGCATCCTTGACGGTACAGACTATGATATCACCAACGCGGGCATATCTTTTTTTGGAGCCACCCAGGACCTTGAAACACATAACCCGTTTCGCGCCTGAATTATCGGCCACCACCAGCTGAGAATATTCTTGAATCATCTTCTAATTTCTCCCAGCCAGTAACTACTTGGCTTTCTCCAGAATTTCAACCAACCGCCACCGTTTGTTCTTCGATAGCGGACGACACTCCATTACCCGTACGGTATCACCAACGGAGGCATCATTCTTCGCATCGTGAGCATACAGTTTCGAGTTACTTCTGACGACCCGCTCATAGATTGGGTGTCTCATGGTGCGAACGATCTGGATAATGATGGTCTTGTCCATCTTGGCTGAGATCACTCTTCCAGAACGCATCTTTCGCCTGTTTCTCAAAGCCATTTCTGGCGTGACATCGGTATTCGTCATTTCTTACTCTCGGTCTCTGTCGTCTCCGACCGGTCCAAAATTGACCCGGATTGATCGACAATTTTCTTAATACCAGACTTATCTTCAGTCAAAATCGTTTCAATCCGAGCGATATTTCTTCTGATCAACCTGATCCTAAGAGGGTTATCCAACTCACTAAGACCCCGTCTTAGCTTTAGATTGAACAAATCCTGCTTGAACTCTTCCCGCTTCTGAAGTAGTTCATCCTTGGTCATATCTCTAAGAACATCTATCCGCATAGCTTAAATACCTTCCAGTTCCGCTCGGGTAACAAACCTGGTTTTCATGGGCAGTTTGTTTGAGGCCAAACGCAACGCGCTCCGCGCCAACTCTTCATCAACCCCTTCAATCTCAAACAGGATACGGCCTGGCTTGATAACCGCTACCCAATATTCGGGAGCGCCCTTACCTTTACCCATCCTGGTCTCAGCCGGTTTCTGAGTTACCGGTTTATCAGGAAAAATCCTTATCCAAACCTTACCACCACGTTTGATATGACGAGTCATAGCAACACGAGCCGCCTCAATTTGGCGACTGGTTAGCCAGCAGGATTCAAGTGCCTTCAAGGCGAACTGACCGAAATCAATATTCGAACCCCGATAAGCCGCACCTCGCCGCCGTCCTCGCTGTGTTTTCCTGTACTTTGTCCTTTTTGGCATCAACATGGCATTATCTCCGCGCTTCGATTACGACTTGGAATCGGTCTTCCCTTTACCAGCGCTATCAGTCTTAGCCGCTGGCTTAGTAAATTTTGATCTATCATCTCTCCTGGGACCACCGCCCCCTTCCCGCTTAACGCGGCCCTGGGGCTTTCTTTTACGACGCTTTTCGGGACGACGTCCACGCGGGGCATCGGTCCGTGCGCCAAATTGTGGCTCTTCTTTGCTACTTGGGGTAAAATCACCACGATCCAAAATCATACCGCGACAGATCCAAACCTTGACGCCGATTGTTCCATAAGTTGTATGGGCGGTCGAAGTCGCATAATCGATATCGGCCCGCAATGTATGTAACGGAACGCGACCTTCCATATACTTCTCACTACGAGCAATTTCAGCACCATTGAGGCGACCTTTGCAGATGATCTTGATGCCATCGGCACCCATCTTCATCGTCGCCGCCATCGACCGTTTCATCGCACGACGGAAAGCAACCCGGCCTTCAAGTTGCTTGGCAATCGAATCACCAACCAGCTTGGCAGACAACTCCGGCTTCTTCACCTCTATAATATTCAGAGATATATCCTGTTTGGTCAGAAGCTGTAATTCCTCGCGCAAGCGATCAACTTCACTCCCCCGCTTACCGATCACAATACCGGGACGAGAAGTGTGAATATCAACCGTTACTTTCTTCGGGGCGCGGACGATTTCCACCTTAGCCAAACCAGCGTTATCCAGCCGAGCCTTGATATATTTCTTAACGATTATATCTTCGTGGACCAAATCGGCAATCCCCTTAGTGGCGAACCACTTGGAATTCCAACTTTTGGTGACTCCCAATCGGAAGCCTATTGGGTGTGTTTTCTGACCCAAAACTTATCCTCCAAAAACCTGTTTATTTATCCTTTTTGGCCGTTTTAACGGCCTTTTTTTTATCAGCAGTATCTACTTTACTTGTCGTTTTCTTCACAGCCGCTTTTTTCGGTGTAGCTTTTTTGGCAGGCGGCTTTTTCGAAACAGCTTTCTTTTTGGCGGCCGGCTTCTTTGCGGTCGCTTTCTTGGCTGGCTTTTCGTCCACCTTTACCGACTTCTTGGCAGCAGACTTCTTTTTCGGCTTTGCCTCTACCGCAGGTTCCCCTTCGACGACAACCGTTATGTGAGCAAACCGGTGAACATAACGGAAGACACGCCCCATCGCCCGAAACCTGGCCCGTTTGGCGCTCGGACCTGAATCAATAAGGATACTGGCAATTGTGAGATCTTCCGCCTTGAGATGGGCAGTCCCTTCAATTGACAGGGCATTGGCCGCGGCCGATTGAATCGTCTTAGCCAATGGCGAAGCGGCCGCCTTATTGGTAAATTTCAAAATGGTCAACGCCTCGTCAACCGACTTTCCCTTTACCAAGGTGACCACACGGCGCACTTTGCGCGGTGACATCATCAGATATTTTAATCTTGCTGTAGCCTGCATATTATAACATCCCGTTTATGCTTTTTTAACCGCCGTTGATCTTTCAACAAGCTTGCCACCATGACCGCGAAATGTCCGCGTCGGGGCAAATTCTCCCAGTTTATGACCGACCATATTCTCAGTGATGTAAATCGGTATGAACTTGTTTCCCGTATGAACCGCCAATGTATGGCCGACAAAATCGGGCGATATAGTTGACCGCCGCGACCAGGTTTTAATCACCAGTTTGTCGCCAGTATTATTCAAAGCATCAATTTTCTTCATCAGCTTTGAATCTATGTAAGGTCCTTTTTTCAGTGACCGGGCCATTAAACCTCCGTTAACACTTAGTTGCGACGCTTAACTATCATTTTGTCGGAAACTTTTTTCCGTCTTGTTTTCTTACCTTTGGTCGGTTTTCCCCAAGGAGTACAAGGATGACGACCACCAGAACTACGACCTTCACCACCACCCATGGGGTGATCAACCGGGTTCATGGCGACACCCCGAACATTGGGACGACGACCCCGCCAGCGACTCGCACCAGCTTTACCCCAGACAACATTCTCATGATCCAGATTACCAACCTGCCCAATCGTGGCCAGACATACAACCGGAATCAAGCGAACTTCGCCGGATGGCATCTTCAAATGAGCGTGCTTCCCTTCGCGTGCCATCAATTGCACCATAGCGCCTGCCGAGCGGGCAATCTGCCCACCTTTACCGGGACGCATCTCAACATTATGAACCATACTGCCGAGAGGAATTCGACCCAAAACAGTTGCGTTACCAGGTCTGACTTCAACATTTTCGCCAGACATCAGATTGTCACCAACCGTAACACCGTCGGGAGCCAAAATATATCTTTTTTCTCCGTCAGCATAATGCAACAAAGCAATACGTGCCGAACGGTTAGGATCATACTCAATCGAAGCGACCCGAGCCGGTATATCATGCTTGTTCCGCTTGAAATCAATAATCCGGTAGAACCGCTTGTGTCCGCCACCGCGCTGATAAGCGGTGATGCGGCCTTTGTTGTTCCGTCCACCAGTCTTCTTCAGAATCTCAATAAGAGATTTCTCCGGGACAACCGAAGTAATTTCATCAAACATCGGTGTCGTCCTAAAACGCATCGACGGTGTGTACGGTCTGTATTTTTTGATCGCCATAAGTTACCTATCGAACAATTAGAGGTTCTCAAACTCCGCGATTTTTTCGTCCCCTTTGAGCTTCACAATCGCTTTTTTCCAGGTCGGGGTTTTCCCCGCATACCGCCCCTGACGCTTCACCTTACCCGGAACAATAACGGTCCGAATGGAAACGACATGGACACCAAAGAGACTCTGAACAGCTTCTCTGATCTGATATTTGTTGGCTCGTTTGTCAACCGCAAAGGAGTACTTACCTTCAGTCTCTTTAATGATCGACGACTTTTCCGTTATCAGGTATTTCTGAATTATATGACGAGCTTCCATCAGGAAAACACCTCCCCCAGCTCTTTCAAGCCGGCAACGGTTATGACAAGGTAGTCGGCATCCAGAATATCGTACGCCGCCGCCAAGCGAGCTCGAGAAACTTTTACTCCCGGCATATTGCGAGCGGCACGATACGGATTCAGATTAGCCCCTTCGTCAATGAAAAGAACTTTTTTGCCCTTAAGCTCCAGCTTGTCCAGAAGGGTAGCAATCCCCTTAGTCTTGTGATCGGCCAAATCGAGATTCTCAAGAAGCTTGATCCGGTCCCGTTGCGCCTTGTCAGAATAAACCGACTTAATCGCCAACTGCTTCTGCTTTTTCGGCATCGACTTGTAATAGTCCCGCTTATGCGGACCAAAAACGATACCACCACCATTCCACAGCGGGGATCTTATCGTACCAACACGAGCTCGGCCGGTTCCTTTTTGGCGCCACGGCTTAGCTCCACCGCCACGCACATCGCTTCGGGTTTTGGTATTGGAATTACCCTGCCTTTGATTGGCCAGATAATTAACCACATAGCGGTGCACGACCGCTTCGTTCGGCTCGACTCCAAAGACAGCCTCTGGTAATTCGACCGACGCTCCCGTACTTCCGTCCATTTTCAACACTGCTAAAGACATCATTTCACCTTACTTGCGTGTCGACATTTTTATCTTAACCAAACTATTGGCTTTACCAGGTACAGAACCTTGTATCAAAATCAAGTTCTCTTCCGGAATAACCCGGGCAACCCGCAAACCAATAACTGTTTTCGTCTCGCCGCCCATCCTTCCGGCCATTTTATGACCTCGGAAAACACGAGCAGGATAGGACGCTTGACCGATAGAACCTGGTGCGCGCATCCGATCCGACTGACCGTGGGTCGCTTTACCGCCGCTAAAGTGCCATCTCTTCATAACACCGGCAAATCCCAATCCACGAGAAGTTCCGACAACATCCACCTTCTGACCCTGCTTAAACAGATCAACCTTGATGATATCGCCAACCTTCAACTCGGACAACTCATCGACCCGAACTTCACGCAAATATCTGATCGGGCTGACTCCGGCCGCCTTAAACTGCCCCATATCCGGTTTGTTGTAGAGCGACTCCCGGCGATGACCATAACCCAACTGATAGGCATTATACCCATGCTTTTCGGTCGTCCGAATCGCAACAATCGAACACGGCCCGGCTTCGATAACCGTTACCGGTACGGCCGTCCCATCCTCTTCAAAGATGCGGGACATTCCTAACTTCTTTCCAATCAATGTTTCCATTACACAACCATCATGTTTTAATTTCAACATCCACCCCGGCCGGCAGATCGAGTTTCATTAGCGCATCGACCGTCTGAGGCGTCGAGTCATAAATATCTATAAGACGTTTATGAATCCGGGTTTCAAACTGCTCGCGTGATTTTTTGTCAACGTGCGGAGAACGCAAAACGGTATAAATTGTCCGTTTGGTCGGCAACGGCACGGGACCCACAATGCGGGCTCCGGTCCGAAGGGCCGTTCGAGCGATCTCTTTAGTCGAACGATCCAGCGAGAAATGATCGTAAGCTTTGAGCCTGATTCTTATTTTTTGCGGTTGCATATTCATTACTCTATCATTAGAACCGTTAATTTACTCAATGACCTCAGAGATAACGCCAGCGCCGACGGTCCGACCACCTTCACGAATCGCGAAACGGAGTTCTTTCTCCATCGCGATCGGAGTGATCAAATCACCTACGATCGTTACATTATCACCAGGCATTACCATCTCAACACCTTCCGGCAAATTCATCACACCGGTTACATCTGTCGTACGGAAATAAAACTGAGGACGATA
>JAUUYJ010000098.1 GCA_030588275.1 Candidatus Zixiibacteriota bacterium
CCGACCGGTTCGTTATTAAATAGTGGATTGACCGACTCAACCTACGTGGATCAGGCGATCGACTGTAATGCGACATTTCAATACCTCCTTATTGCCGAAGATCAGGCTGGTCAGTACAGCGGTCATTCCGATACCTTGTCTGCTCTCCCAGGACTTTTGTCCTATGTTTGCGGCGATGCCAATAGTGATGAACGGGTAAACGTCGGTGATGCTGTCTTTTTAGTGAATTTTATTTTCAAAGATGGTGGCCCACCATTTTCTTTCATTGCCAGCGACAGTAATTGCGATGGGCGAGTCAATGTTGGTGATGCGGTATATCTGATAAATTATGTTTTCAAATTCGGCCCGGAACCATGCGCCTGGTGCCTTTAATCCCCTTCTGCATCCATTATCATGCCTTAGATATATTTCCCTTGACAACATGGGCTATTTTGGGCTATATTAATTATCATCAATAGCATAGCCCGAAAAGTACTTTGACCCAAGGCTCCCGCAACTGCGAGAATAGACCAATAGGCACTCAGGAACCTGGGTTTTCGCAATTTGTTTTATCGCATACAACAATATATTAGAAGATTTCTTTGATCTGGCAAATTTTTGGAACTGCAAACTCTAAAGTAAACTCCGGGAGGAATCATGCTCATGCAATTCAAAAACGGCCTATGTGCAATTGTGACTATCTCTCTTGCTCTGATTTTAATTCTGGCTGTTTCCCCGGTCAATGCCACCAATGCAAAACTATCTGCGGATGATATTAAGAGATTGGCCAAGCCGGTTGATATCTCTAATGACGTTATGATTCTACCATCCCTTTCCTCCCCGATGGCCTGCGATTGGATTGACTATACCTGTAACCTGTCATTCTTCTGGAATATTCCAAATGTAAATTCAATCCCAACTTATAGCATGCGGTTTTCCCCACCCGGACCAGATCCCTGCACGCTGACAACGATAAGCCTGGCCCTTTATGCAGATGGTAGTGCAAATGTTTCCGGTGCCGGAATTCAGGTTGTTATCTGGGAAGATGATGGGTTTGGCCTACCGGGTGCTCCTCTTGATTTTATTAATGTTCCCGGCCCGGCAATTCAGTATTATCCGGACTTGATAACGGTAGCTCCCTCATTTCCTATAGAACTACCGGGGGACTTCCATGTTGGTTATCAGGTTATTGATCCTGTTCTAGACACCTTTTCTTTACTATCCGACGATGCCACATGTGGAACCAACCGTTCTACCGCATTATTTGATGGAAGTTGGTATCTGCTGGACGACCTCTTTGGTCCGGGTAATAACTATAACTTCTTTATATTTGCGGAAGTCTGTTGCGGTGGAGGGACAGCCGGGGCACCCCTTGTTACTAATCATCCCGACACGCTGAATGAAAATATGTGTAGCTCGATATATTATGACTTCTTTGCCGAAAGCTCTGGCGAAAGCCCCGTCTTTTTCGAAATGATCGGAGGCCCCGGTACGATGGACCCGGCAACCGGGGAATGGAACTTTGATCCATCATCGGCTGAACTCGGCAGTTATCAGCTTCTCTATCAGGTCTGCGACGATTTTGGTTGCTCTGATATTTATGTCACCGAGATTGAAATAGTGAACGACCCACCGGTAATCGTTCGCCCTTGCGATTCGATTATAAATGGAACAGAAGGGGATCACATCATCCATTTCATTGATGCTATCGGACCGGAACGATGTGATGATATTACCTACTACCTGGCCGCCGGCCCCGGAACAATTGATCCCGCAACCGGTGTTTATAGTTGGGAGACAGGGCCAACATCACCTGGCGTGCATTCCATTACAATCGGAGCTTCCGATTTTGCGGGTGAAACAACTCTGTGTAACTTCACTATCGATATTACTCCGGATGATGGCGTTTGCGGTGATGCTAATGGAGATGGTATTGTAAATGTTGGTGATGCTGTCTTTCTCATCAATTTTGTCTTTAAAGGTGGACAACCACCCGACCCAATTACTCTGGGTGACGCTAATGATGATGGGTTGACTAATGTTGGTGATGCCGTCTATATCATCAGTTATGTGTTTAAGGGTGGCCCGGAACCGTGCGCCGTTGGTGGCGAAGAACCCTGTTGCTCTGCTCCTGCCTGCGCTCCCAACGTGGCGGTCGGGGTAGATTACAAAAAGGTTGCAAGCACCAAGGTCAATTGTGGAGGGAATTTTGGACTGTGGCAGGGGTATTCTGTGACAGCTACCTATGGGGCTTGCTGTAAAAATGGTGACACCTGGCAGATGAGAGTGAAAGGATGCGAATCGACTTACTCCATCTCAGCTTGCGCTCAGGGGCGCACCGACGTTAATGCAGCCGGTGATGTTGCCAACCTGGCCGATTGCAAAAAAGTAGTCGCCGATCTTGAGTTCAAAGGTGCCCCGGCTCCCGGACGTGCGGCAAAAAAAGATTACACTTCGACCGACTGCACCAACACCCATGAGGAGAAGCATCAGGAAGAATGGGAGACCGCCTTTGATGCCGAATGGGTTACAACCGAACCATTGATCGAAGCGCTGGAAACAGCCTGCGTGGTACCGGCTGTTGACACGCCAGCCGAAGCGGTTGCAGTTATGAAGCCAGCCGCCGATGCCTTGGTTAAAGCGGCCGATGCGGCCGCCTGGGCCAACACACCGGGGCACGGTCCCCCCGACACCAGTGGTGCCTATGCGGCGCAGAAGGCGTGTCATGATGCTTTGATTGCCGCTTTAAAGGCCGCCTTCGCCGGATGCTAATCGGTTTGAATTGACAAATAGAGAGAGCTTTAAATTGATAAACAAAAATATTAACGTGGCATTCTGCGTGATGCTAATTGGGCTTGCCTTGCTATGCTCTGTCAGGACCCTGGCTGATGCACCAGAAGCTCCGACCCCCGAAGAGCTACTGTCCAGCATGGGATATAATGGAACGACTGAAAGCCTAACTCAGGCCTTTGCCTCAGGTGATGCGTGGGCGCAAATATATTCTCTGATGTATCTGCAGGCACAGAATGATCCCAGCTTTTTAAAGCAAGCCAGAGCGCTTTTAGTTTCACCATCGATAAAAGTGCAATTGGAGTCAGCCAAGCTTTTGGCCCAGTTTAATGTCGACAGTGGCATTAAATGGCTACAAAAATGGGAGGTCGAATATTTTGATTTGACTTCCCCGATTGTCGATACCGTCCATGCTGTGCTTGATGCCGCCAGCAGTTTGGCCCTTCGTGGAGATGAGCGATTGGCGAAACTTATTGGACCTTTGCTAACCCACAAGTATTGGGCCGTTCGGATCCATGCCGCCCGAGCTCTTGGTGATTTTAGAGAAACTGAAAACCCAACTCTGGAAGCTATCTGGTTGAGCTCAGCCGATGTCGCGATTGAGGCATTGGGTGATGGCAGTCGTGAAGATTTTGTCGAGCTTTATATGACCTGGCTGGTCTCGTCCCTTTTTCAGCAAACCAATATTACTCCAAAAATGATCGGTCGTTTTGCCGAGCTTGCCAAGAATCAGCACCCTGTTATTTGTCGCACCATTGGAGTTCGACTAAATCCAACCACCGATAGCCATAACCCGAATGACCATGATCACGGCGATGGTAGCAGTCACGATCACGATCATTAACAGGCATCGCCTGTTTTTTGCGCGCTCGTTGCACTAGCACCCCACTAGTGGGTCTTTTGCTCAACGCGCTGACGCCGTCTCGCAGGCATCACCTATTCCCTCAAGAAATAACCGGTTTCCAAATTGGTAGTATCAATCCGTAGGGGCGGCTCGTGAGCCGCCCACAAAATCATTATTACCGATTATGCAAAAGCCGTGAGTAATGAACATCACTCACACCAATTAGGAATTACAAGTAATTGACAGGATTGTAAAATAATCTACAGTTAACAGGTGAGCCAGCGAAACGTCGAATAGTCAAGGGCAACGCCTGCGAGACAGCGAATCAATGGGGTAACAATTTAGCTCCAAATTAGCATGCGGGTCGAGCCCTAGAGGGCACTTGTGCCTTAGTATTCGTATTTGATGTATTCGGTCCCGATCGAATCCGGTTGCACCGCGTCGTCGATCTCCTCAACCTGAGGACGCTCAACCAACGGCTGAACCAAACCATCCCGAACGGTGAACAGCGGCAGTTCCAAATTGGTCCGCAGTTTTCCAAATGTGATTCGCCCCGAAGCCGCTTCGTATCCCACCATCGAGCTGAGAAATTTTATCATCCCCTTCGGTCCGCGATTTTTGTTGCGCCACCCATCATACAAAATATTGACAACATCAAACCCCAGCGCGTTCAAACGATTTGGGGCTATACCAAATTTCGCATCATAGATGGTGGAAAACCGCTCGTACAAAAGCGAGTTATCCATTGCCGCTTGGCTTGAATAGAAAACGGCATCCTTGAGGACATTATCTCCCAGCTTCAAAACTTTCGCTCGATTCCACTCATCCGCACCGAGATACGATGTCGTTACTCGATAAAAATTCAGTTGCGGTAACAACTGCGACAGATCCTCTTCTCCCGAAGTGATAAACAGTCCGTCAAAGGAAACCGGCACCTCTCCAACCCTCAGGGTATCCCCGTCGAGCGTTTCAAAAAATGTGGAATCGGCAATCGGTCCCAGCAAACTACTTTTGATATCTTTTATATAAGGTCCAAAATTGGTTTCCCCAGGACGATACTTTTCAATCGCCAAAATGCGCGCACCAAGGCGAGATGCTTCGTCCGCAAACGATTCGGCCATATTCAATTCGTCAACCGTCGTCGGAGTAATCACCGCTAAAGTTGTCATGCCCCGATGACGCACCGCATACTGCGCCATTCCTCGACCGATCGTTGCCATATTAGGGGTCATCTGAAAACAGGCGGGAGACAGATCGGTAAATCCAGCCTGCGATGCGGCCGGAACCAGCAGGGGAATTGATTTATCTGAGAGCCCGGCGGCGACGGTGGCGGCAACATTGGACAACAGCGGTCCAACGGTGAGGTCAACTTTTTTTTCTGCCAAAGCCAACGCTTCACGGGTCGCGGTTACATGGTCGGCCCGGGTATCATAAACCAAGAGGTCGATGGGGATATTTCTTTGCCCCAACAGTTCCGCCGCTAACAATGCACCATCCAATATTGATTGGCCATACTTGGCGTACGGTCCTGAGGTTGGCAATAACATTCCCAGCACCATACCATCAGAGTTTGATTTTGAGACTTTTTTGTCTTTTCTTTTGTTGACGTTTGTACTGCATCCATCCAAAAGGCTGTCGATTTTTTCCTTATTCCACAATCCGGTCATCAGCTTGGCGACACGACTTTTTACCGGGCAGTTCAAATCGCCGGTCAATTTCTGCAAAACCGAATCGGACGGGAGATATCCGGCATCGACGGCCGCTACCAAAGACTGAAGCGACAGATCGCGCAAACGATCATTTCGAGCCTGTGCATAAACGTTTATATAAAGTTCAAAGGCAGATTCCAGATGACCTCGACGATAGAGGCAATTAGCCCACATCTGATTTGCGTACGGTACCAACTCCGAAGCAGGAAACAACGACTGAAAATTTGCCAACCACTGGCTGGCGTTGGCCAGATCGTTATTGTGATAATAAGCTCTTGCCAGACTGTATTGATACAGGTCTCGATGAGTGGAATTCTTGAAGCCCTTTGATAGTTCTCCGAAAATATCGATAGCTGAGAGAAAATTCCCCTCACCCATTAACCTTTGGCCTCGCTCGTAAAGGGAAACGGCTCGAGGATACTCATCGGTGAAATCCTGCCCATTTACGGATGAGGCAATGGTCAAAAACAATAGCAAAATCGGCAATATCGGTATGATAGCGGTTAATCTCTTCATAAAAAGCAATTTAGAACCGGCGCTCTGATGGCGAAAGTAAAAAAAATTGAAATTGCCAATTCTTTCGGCTCGATCCTTCCTCCAAACGATAAAATTAGCTCCATTCCTGCCGATTTATTGTATAATAGGCTATATCAGCATGGTAAATGGAACATAAGACCCCGATAAGTCGGTTATACCAAACACCGGGTAATAAAAAAAGAAAAACAGAGTTTAAAGAGAATAAAAAATTGCACTGGAGACAAGTATGAAAAATTGCCCTAAAGTACCGTTGATCCTCACCCTGGTTATGACCATTGTTCTGGGGCTTGGTTCTTTTTCATATGCAAAAAATGCGATACCGGTCGTTGATTCCACCAAGGTAGAAGAACCGATTGACTTTACCGAATCGGTAAAAATGGAATGGCCGGACAATGTTAAATGGGTTCTGGAAGATACCTACACCGGAAACCGGACGATTATGGAGCTTTACTATCCCAAAGGAGAATCCTCCAGCAATTGGAGTCAAATGGGTTCGATTGAAATTGCCATCGGAAAAATCGAGGGAAATGTCGGCGGGCGGGCTCGCCTGATCTTTTTGGGAACCGAACAAGGAAGCCCCGGAGCCACCTGGGATATCATTAAGATGGATTATAACAAGGAATTGGACTTCAAGTGGGTAGTTTTTGAAATCAACTGTCCCGAATTTTTAAACGGCGATGGACCCCAGGTCCAGCTCTGGAAAATCATGAGTGGAAAAACCGGTACCTTCATCGTCCAGTATTCTTATAAAGGGAAAGAGATGCCGGGACTGCTTAAAGATCAGATGATTGAGGCTTTGATCGCCTCTCAGTTAGTGAAAACTCCGATAGCAGAGACTGAAAAATAAAAAAAATTAGCCAATAACTTGATCGGGTCGAATTCTTCGGCCCGATTTGATATTTCCGAATTTTCCGTCTTTCTGATCTGTTTCAAAAATCATAACCTGCTCTGCATTAATCTCAAGATTTACCTTATCCCCAATTTGCGCCAAATCTTCTGAGCCATTTTCTATGATGGTTAATTCCAAACCGGGAGTCGCCACCTTCAGATAGGTTGAGGAACCGATATATTCGGTCTCAATAATTGTTCCTGCCAATGCACCATCTGGTGAAATTTTGATCTGCTCCGGTCTGATCCCAACGGTAATTGCCGGGTAATCATTATGATTTACTCTCGATCCGGTTTTTTGCAGTTGGCCGTCTTTTATCTCGTCCTGAAACAGGTTGATCGGGGGCGTTCCGATAAATGAAGCGACAAACTGATCGGACGGATCTTTGTATATCTGATCGGGAGAACCGTGCTGATGGACAGCCCCCTCCTTCATGACAATCATCTCATCCGCCATCGTCAGCGCTTCGGTTTGGTCGTGCGTAACATAAATCATCGTGATCCCCATTTTTTTCTGCAGGGCCACAATCTCTCGTCTCATTTTTACCCGTAGTGCGGCGTCAAGGTTGGAGAGTGGTTCATCTAAAAGAAATATCGAAGGCTTACGGATCAGCCCTCGCCCCAGAGCGACTCGTTGCCTTTGTCCTCCGGAGAGTTGGGACGGACGGCGATCAAGAAGCGATTCCAGTTCAAGAAGCTGGGCGGTACTATGCACCGCCGCCTTGATCTCCTCTTTGCCAAGCCGGGCAACCCGTAGAGGAAAAGCGATATTTTCAAAAACGGTCATATGCGGATAGAGGGCGTAGTTTTGAAAAACCATAGCAGTTTTTCTTTGTTGCGGTTCCAACGCGGTGATATCTATGTCCCCCAAAATAATTTTTCCACGATCAGGATGCTCCAATCCGGCGATCAAACGTAGCACCGTTGACTTGCCACAGCCGGATGGACCCAGCAAAACCATGAGACTTCCAGATTGTACTTTGAGATTCAGGTCGGCTAAGACAGAAACATCGCCGAACGACTTGGACAGATTTTCGATGACCAGATGGGCCACGCTATGACCCGTTTATCTGGCCATTATTGATATGATATATCTCAGCCATCTTTTTTAATGATGGAGGTGGTTCCACTGCCGTCGTCAGAAATATTTGTCGTCCATTTCCAAACAGCCGGGCCATATTATCTCGACGACGTTCATCCAGTTCGGCAAAAATTTCATCCAACAGCATAATCGGTTTTTCATTACGACGACTTTCAAGAAAATCTGCCGCACCAACCATCGTCGCTACCGCGGCCGATCGCAACTCCCCCTGCGAACCGTACCCACGAGCCGGGAATGCACCGATGGTAAAATCGATATCGTCCCGATGGGGACCAACGATAGCCGTTTCTAAAATCCGCTCTTTGGCCCGGTTCTCGATCAGTTTTTTATCGAAATTTTCCCTGATCCGCTCCACCGCACCGTACGGCACATTGGGGGCATAGGTCATGCCAAATTTATCACTCGCCAAACCACGACTTTCATGAGCCACGCGCCGGTAATAAGCAGGAGCGATGTTGTTTAGAAATTTGATAAAAGCAAAGCGTGCCGACATCAAACGACAGCCAATTTCAATTATCAGCGGATCGAACGGGCAAGACTCGTTTGAACCGATTTTTAAAAACGAATTTTTCTGAGCCAACGCCTTATTATAATCGGTTAGGTCGGCCAGATACGATGCCGAAGCCTGCGATAGGTGTAAATCCAGAAATCGGCGTCGGTTCTGTGGTGAGCCAGAAAACAGAGCTACATCATCGGGGGCCATTGAGATTATCGAAAAGATACGAAACAGGCGTGAGATACGAACCGGATTTTCATCAATGAGGATTTTTTTGCGCCCCCCTTTTTGGTAGGCAC
>JAUUYJ010000089.1 GCA_030588275.1 Candidatus Zixiibacteriota bacterium
CGATTTTAAAACTGAATGTTTATATCGACAATGATACTTATGACGAAGCGGAAGAATTAAGTCGCTTGTTCGGTATCTGTTATGTTGATCCTCAGGATACCGCTTCGGATGATCCTCTCGGAGAGTATCGTAAGCCGGGGTATTTTGAGCAAGCTCTCTCAGAGGATTACTACTTTGACCCCAAGCCGAGGAATGCCGGTGTCGAAGGTTATTATATTCAATTCACCCGATCCGCCGCCGGGTCACGCGATATTATCGGTGTTTATATGGAAGTTCAGCGGAACTGGAACGATGGATCTACGACGATTGACACGATTGGAAGCATTACCGGTGATACCCTGCGCCTAAAACTCATCAAGCCGCGCAATCATACCAAAGTAAATCATCATATCTGGGAATATGAATGGCGCAATGTCTATGCGCTCAATTCCCGGAATATTGATTTGACCGAATTGGAGATAAACGTTTACAAAGGCACTCCGATAGGTCAGAACCAGCCGAACCCGGATGATCTCGATCATCAAAACGGAACCAAGTACATACAAATAATGGGACTTGACAATGGTGATGATAATGGTAATGGGGTTCGAGATGGCCAGGTGGATAAAAATGTCTTTATAGATGTTAACCTGGGGCTTCTCTTTCTCCCCGATCGCCATCCGTTTGATTCGCCCGTTTCATTTGCCGTAGATGTCGATTCACAGCAGGTATTTTTGCAGGATTCGGTTCCGGAGATTTACAATACAACTTTGTCCACGCGGACCAGCGCCGCTTCGCAATATTATTTTACGGTGGCAATGAAGGGGCAGGGCCAGGCCAGTATTAATTTAAATGCTTCGAATATCATTGAAGGGTCTGAGGTGGTTACTTATAAGGGTGAGCGGCTGGTCAAGGGGCGCGATTATAATATTGATTATGATTTTGGCAACTTGACACTTCTGGATGACAAATTTACCGACTTGAATTCCAGCCTTTCGATTATCTATGAGAAGGCACCGCTGTTTTCCTTATCTCGTAAAACGCTACTGGGGACACGCGTTGCATGGGTTCCCAATCGAGACTTCAATCTTGGCACAACGGTATTGTTTAAATCGGAAAAATCGACCAACCGGAAACCAAAAATCGGTGAGGAGACATCCAAAATCCTGGTTCTGGATGCCGATTTTAGTTATAAATTTGAAAACCCAATAGCCACCAGCCTTATCAACCTGTTGCCCTTTTACAGCGGCATGGCCAATTCATATATGAGTTTCAAGGGGGAAGTGGCCCGATCAATTCCGACCCCTAATGTTGATGGGGCGGTATTTATAGATGACTTTGAGGGTGCAAAAGATGGCTATTCTCTCGGAGTCCTAAGACCCAACTGGCGGTTGTCTTCCAGACCGGTGCACATTGTTGATTCCATTTCGGAGCGGGGCCGGTTTACCTGGTACAATCCTTTTACGCAGGTACCGACGACCGAAATTTGGAAGCGGGATATCGCGTCGGGTGAGCAGGATGCCACCCATGTCTTAACTCTGGAGTTTAAACCGGTTGATTTCAAAAGAGAGCGTGACACCATTAACATGGTTGTCGATACGATCATTCATCCGATTGAACCGGAGCATGCCTGGAACGGAATTATGCGTAACATCTCTCGCGGAGTTGTGGCTCAACTGGTCAACTCCCAGCTTCTTGAAATGCGGGTTAAGGGGGATATGGGGATTATTCATATCGATCTGGGGCGTATTTCAGAGGATATTGATGGGGATGGTGTTAAGGATAATGAGGATACCCGTGGTTACCGGATTTTGGAAGATGAGATGGATACTGGGTTGGACAGCATTTTTAGCCCACAGGAGTTTGGCTATGATCCTATTTTAAATCCTGATCCATCCGGAGATGATTTTGACATTAACAATATCTGGAGGATTAACGGTACTGAAGGAAATGGGAATGACCTTGATGGCGGAACCAAACCAGATACCGAGGATCCCGACTTTGACGATCTTGATATTATCAATAGCTATTATTCATTCCGGGTTGATCTGTCCGATTCTCTATTTGAAGTGCCCGACACTCGCAACGATTTTGGATGGAAAACGATTCGGATTCCAATTCGTGATCCCAGTATGGTCGATACCATTATCGGCGATCCCTCGTGGGAGGAGATTGAATTCGCCAGAATCTGGATCGATTCGGCAACGTCTAATTATGCGGACAATAATTTTTTAAATTCGATCAAGATTCAATTTGCCACAATCGAACTTCTCTCAACCACCTGGGGTGATTCGTTATATATTGCCGACTCCATCAGAAGTGGACCGGTTGGTTTTGACGTCGCTGTGGTCAACGACGAAGTTGATGAGAATTATTTTTCTCCGCCCGACGTCGGTGGATTTATCGATCAGGCGCGTGATGTAATTGAAGTTGAGCAATCGTTATTGCTCAACTTTGAAAATCTTAACGCCCAGATTCTGGTCAACGATCCCGATTCCGGGTTGGTTCTGGCGGCCGATACCGGCTTGGCGGTCCGTCGCTTTTTCCGTCCTAACAACTATATGGGTTACGGTCAGTTGGAAGCATTTGTCTATGGCAAAGATATTGTTGATGATTCGGTCATGTTCTTTTTCCGGCTTGGCTTTGATGCCTCGGCCTATTATGAATTTCGTACCATTATCAAACCTGGCTGGCATCCTGATAATCATGTAAAAATTAAATTCAGCGAAATCACCGGACTAAAGGCCGAGCTTCTTGATCGACGGGCTAAGGGGATTGATTCTTCTCTTTCGATAGAAGATGGGAATTACCGAGTTAAAATCAAGGTTCACGGTCAGGATCCAACGTTGACTCGTATTCAGTATTTTGCAATGGGACTTGTGAATCTTGATACGAGTAAAACCGCATCGGGTCAGATTTGGATCGACGAACTTCGGCTAACTGATGTGCGTGATGATGTCGGCACGGCGGCCCGATTCTCAGTTAATGGTAATATGTCCGATCTTGTGACCTACAATTTTTCCTTCTCTAACCAGGATGCCTATTATCGAGGTGTGTCAGCTTCGACCAAGGGTGGAGCGGCCAACAACCTTGGATCGGGACAGACGAAACAGAGCTACAATTTTTCCGGTTCGATTAAGATGTCCAAATTTTTCCCCCGTTCTTTGGAGATGAGCATGCCGGTGTCGGTCTCCTGGTCACAGTCAACGCAGGAACCACTGCTGAGAACAGGAACCGATATTACCGTTCCTGAAGAATTGATCAAACAGGAGACGCAGGTTTCAATCTCAAAGGGATTTTCAATTTCCGAAAGTTTCAAAAAGAAAACCAGAAATCCGCTGTTCTCGGTGCTACTGAATCGTCTTAAGACCAGGTTTAGTTATAATGTAAGCTCAGGGCATTCGGCTCGGCAGCCGATGTTCTTTTCCGAGAGGCACAGTACGACCGCCAATTATAATATGAGTATGAAAAAGCCTCCGACGATTGTACCGTTTAGATGGCTGGAGGCATTACGTGTTCCTTTTGGATTGCCGAAAACAAGATTGTATTTGTACCCGACGCGACTTGATTTCAGCGGTACCTTAACCGGTTCCCATTCGAAATCACTTAACGAGACCAATGCCAATCCAACCAATACCAAGCTGGATTTCAGGGGTGGGATGAACCTCGGGTACAAAATAATCGATAACATTACCGGTACTTACAGTTTTAGCACGACCCGCGACTTGAGAGACCCGGCGACATTGAATCTGACGGTTAATCCGAAAAAATTCAAACTGGGTATTGAAAAAGCATACAATCAAAGTTTCAAGGTCGGTTATTCACCAAGTTTGTTTAAGTTTTTGACCCACAAATTTGATTACTCATCCAACTATTCAGATACATACAAGAGTGGGCGGGACTCTCTGTTTTATCATAGTGTAAGTTCCAAAAACTCCATCGGTGCCAATTTCACGCTTAAACATTCTTTACTTCTGGGGTCGAACAAGCGCCGGCGTGGTGGTATTAAAGAAGCGTCCGATAGTAGTTTCTCAATCTTTTCTGTTTTTGGAAAAGCTTTGACCGGCATCCGTTATGTTAGCGATGCTATTAAACCGATTAGTCTGAAGGTGGGGAAGAGCCGGGCAATCTCCATTCCGGGACTGGATGGGAAAGCATCACAACTATTCCGCTTAGGGATTTCGGATGATCCGGGTGTGGACGAGGTCGAGTCGGGGTCGTTTGGTGGACGGCGCGGACGATCTGAATCCGGTTCTATCGGAGCCGGTTCCGGGGTTGCTCTGTTTGCCGGTCTGGGAGCCGACGTTTCATATAGTACCTCTGTTCGTGAAACTTTTGATTCCAATCCAACCAAGAATACCCAGGAAACCTGGCCCGACCTGAAGTTTAACTTCCGAGGCATCAAAGGATTGTGGATCCTCGGTGATCTGATAAATAAATTCTCTCCCAGTTCCCGATATGTCAGGTCCAGCGACAATCGTCGCAATACCGACGCTCCTTTTAATAATGAGGAGAAAACCAAGACAGCTTATTCACCATTGATATCAATCTCATTTTCTCCGGCTCGATCATTAAAGACTTCGGCCCGCTATGAAAAATCGGTTAACACGACGATGAAGATAAAAGAAGCATCGGGTGATTTGATAAGTATCAGTAAAAATTATACTCAAAGTATGTCATTCAATACTTCCTACAGCTTTCGCAATCCCTCCGGAATCAAGTTACCGATTTTCGGTCGTCTGAAATTTGAATCGATAATGTCTCTTTCGGTTGATGTCTCATATCAAAAATCGCATACCGAGCTGGCCAAGTCTCCCAATATTGACGAATTTGATCTGACCACCGAAAAGACCAATTTTACCGTTCGTCCCAACGCCTCCTATAGCTTTTCATCAACGGTTAAGGGGGGGCTGTCGGCGCGTTGGGGAGACAGCAATGATCTGCGTTCCCGGACAAAGCGGCATACGCGCGAGATTGGAATTTGGGTCGAACTCCGCTTTTAGAGAAAAACAGTTTGACAAACTCTCTTTACGGCACCTTTATTTATTTGATCTGAAACGATTACCTTATGCCTTTATTTAAATAGATCGGGTTAACCGATTGAAACAGATAGCCCCACTTTTTGGATGGTCATATGGCAGTTTCCAAAACTAATTATGAAGCATTATCCGAGTTTCCATCGGTTGAAATACTGTCCCATCACAGTTCTCTCAAAAGGTATAGAGATCGCCTGCCACAACCAATCATCGTTGATCTTGTCCGCCAATCCTTGGCCGATCTGAAAAAAATATATAAGCATGATGATGGAAAGGTCTCAGAGCACAAGCTGGTCAAGGAGATCAAACTGCGTCTTGATTTTGCTCTGCGGTACGAGTTGAAGCAGGTCATCAATGGGACCGGGATTGTCATCCACACCAACTTGGGACGTTCCCCGATATCGTCTGAGATTGCGGCGCAGGCGTTATCGGAGGCGACTGGATATTGCAATCTGGAGTATGATCTCAAAACCGGAGGACGGGGTCGTCGGGGGCAGATTGCCGAACAGTTTTTGGCAAAACTTTGTCGAACCGAATCGGGAACGCTGGTGAATAATAATGCCGCCGCTCTGTTTATTATTCTCAACAGTTTGGCCAATCGCAAGGAAGTGATAATTTCTCGGGGTGAATTGGTGCAAATCGGGGGCGGTTTTAAAATCCCGGAGATAATGAAAAAATCGGGAGTCCGCTTAGTTGAAGTAGGAACTACCAACCGTACTTCAGTTGACGATTACCGGTCGGCGATTACCGAGCGGACCGGAATGATTCTTAAGGTGCATCGTTCCAATTTTGTGCAGGAAGGGTTTGTTGCCGAAGCGAGTCTCGCCGACTTATCCAAACTTTGCCGCGAAAAAAATATTATATCGGTCAACGATTTGGGTTCCGGTTTGATCAGTTTTCCAAAAGGGATCAGAATCAAGGATGAACCGCATCTCGGTGAATCGATTAAATCTGGCTTTGACCTGACCTGTTTTTCGGGAGATAAATTAATCGGTGCTGTCCAGACCGGGATGATTGTCGGCCAGTCGGAACTGATAAAAAAAATAAAAGCAAATCCACTATTCAGAACGATGCGATGCGACAAGTTAACCTTTTCCATTATCACTCGCACCCTTCAGTCGTATCTGAATAACAAGCAGTTTGAAGATATCCCGATTTGGAAAATGATCTCAATTCCATTACCAGAGCTTAAACTCCGGGGAGAAGATATCTTATCAAAAGTTGGCAGTTCTGATCTTATCCTGGCGGCGACCCGTGCCTATCTCGGTGGCGGATCGACGCCGGAACGGTCGATCCCATCTTTGGCGTTGTCATTGGGAACGGCCCAGAACTCCAATAAGGTTGCTTCCCAATTCAGATCAAACGAACCACCCATTATTGGGCGTGTCGAAAATGATCGGTTTCTGCTCGATCTGAGAACCATTCCGTCCGAACTTGATCACCTCCTGATCAAAGCGATAAAAAAGATCGTCACCTAAACATGTTTGTTCTGGGAACCGCCGGTCATATCGATCATGGCAAATCGTCTCTTATTCAAGCTCTAACCGGCATTGATCCGGATCGCTTGCCGGAAGAAAAACAGCGCGGTATGACGATTGACCTCGGGTTTGCCTGGCTAAATTTACCTAACGGAGAATCGCTGGGGATCGTTGATGTACCGGGTCATGAACGGTTTGTCCGGAACATGGTCGCTGGGGCGGGCGGAGTCAATGCGGCCATGTTGGTAATTGCCGCCGACGATGGTTGGATGCCGCAGACGCAGGAGCATTTTGATATCCTCCGTCTGCTGGAGATCAAGCACGGGTTGGTCGCTTTGACAAAAACGGATTTGGTTGACAGCGACTGGATCGATCTGGTCACGGCCGATATCAAAGCAAAACTCAAAGGGAGTTTTTTAGAAAATAGTCCGATCGTGCCGGTCTCTTCCGAAACGAGGGAAGGGATCCCGAGTATTATTAGTAGCTTGACGCAATTATCAACCGAATTGGCGATGGTTGATGATATTGGTAAATCTCGTCTGTTTATCGACCGGGCTTTTCTTTTGACCGGCATCGGCGTCGTTGTTACCGGGACCAGCCGGGGAGGCGGGTTCGCGGTCGATCAGGAGGCGTTCCATTTTCCATCGGGAGCCAAAGTTCGGATGCGATCAATGCAGGCACATGATAAAAAAGTTGAACAGGTTCCGGCCGGTTCGCGGGCAGCGTTTAACCTGACCGGGATGGATCGCTCGACCGTAAATCGGGGTGAAGTGATCACCTCGTTTCAGTACCACGACCGACCGAATTTCATGGTTGCTATGATTCGCCTCTTGGATAATGCGGCGGTTACCGCCAAAGAGGGGCGTCAGGCATTGATGATTCACGGGACGACTGAGATGGAAGTAGTGCTTCGTCCATTCCCCGAAGCCGGAATCAAGCCGGGGGAGAGCGGCCTGGCGATTATCAAAACGGCTCATCCGGCGGCGTTGTTTGTCGGTGATAATTTTATCCTGAGGTTACCGACTCCACAGGTAACGATTGGTGGGGGAAAGGTACTCGATCTGCTTGATGAATATCCGAGGCGTCGGGACCTGTCTGCTCTTGAGCCATCACTAATGATACGTTTCGAGGGTGGGCTGAAAGAATCTGTCCTGACCGAACTTGAAAAATCAATTTTCACCCCTGCAGATGAATTGCTCTTCTATTCGACTTACTCACAGGCTGAAATCGAGAGCCTCGTTTTAAACTTGATAGAGAGCAATCTGGTAATTTCACATCAGAATCATTTGGCGTTACATGCCAGAGTTGACGATTTGTCCACGCTGGCCGTTCGAGAGTTGACCAAGACGCATCGAAATAAATCGTGGTTACCGGGGCTAACAGCTGATGAACTGGCCCGACGACTAAAGTTGGAACCGGACGACCAGTTTTCGTTTCTTCTGAAATATTTTGAGCAGTCCGGCGCGTTGGCTCGTTCAAATCAGTATTTCCACTTAAACGGATTTGAGCCGGAGCTTGATGACCAGATGAAAAAGCAGGCAGAGGAAATCATTTCAGCGGTCAGTTTTGCCGGTCATAGTTATTTGACCTTCGAGGAGTTGGAAACAAAATTCCCTAATAGTGAGAAAACGCTGAATTTTCTTCGGAGTCAAAAAAAGATCAAAGTGGTCGAAAGCAAATTTCTCATCCCCCCCAATTACTGGGATGATATAATCTCCTTTTTGGAAACGACTCTTGATCAGGGACCAATAACTTTGGCGCAGTTTCGGGATCGGTTCAAGACGACTCGAAAATATGCCCTGTTGGTTTTGGAATATTTGGATCGGCGCAATGTGACGCGCCGGGATGGCGATACTCGTATAAAAGGACCGGCCTTCGATGAACGTCATTCTGTATAATGGGCTAGTCTATCCACAGGTGCCGATTTCCAGACGTCCGACGCTTGTCGTAATTAGCGGAAATAAAATTTCGGAGCTTGGCCATGATATAAAAGCGGCGCGCCGTCAGTACCCCAAGCATGCTCTGATAAATCTCAAAGGACGGGCCGTTATTCCGGGGTTGGTTGACAGTCATACTCATTTCTATTTTTGGGCAATGACGATCGATACCGTTCATCTTGATGGAACAAAAGATTTTGACGAAGCGCTTGGTCGAATAACTGAGTTTCGGAAAAAACTTTCTCCAGGGGAATGGATCGTTGGGGATGGTTGGTCGGCTGATAGTTGGTCTGATTATCACCTACCGACCGCCGCCGATCTGGATCGGGTGACAGCCGGACACCCGGCCGCATTGTACAGCAAAGATCAGCATACGATGTGGGTCAATTCCGAGGCGTTACGCCGTGCCGGGATCAATAAAAAAAGTCGTAATCCGTCTGGTGGACAGATTGATCGTGATCCGATAACCAGGCAACCGACCGGATTGCTGAGGGAGATTCCCGGCTATTACCCGGTTATCAAGCTTCTCAATCGA
>JAUUYJ010000128.1 GCA_030588275.1 Candidatus Zixiibacteriota bacterium
ATACCGTAATGGATTACCCTGTAATGAATTATCCCGTCTGGGAGCCATTTATATCCAATGGTTTGCTAATCGCCATCGTGGCAATTTTGCACGTCTTTGTCTCGCACTTCGCCATTGGCGGCGGGCTATATCTGGTCGTCGCCGAAACAATTGCCCGCAAGAAAAACGACTTGGCCCAACTGGCCTATCTCAAAAGACACTCCCGCTTTTTCATTCTGCTTACGCTTGTCTTTGGGGTCGTCTCCGGAGTGGGGATATGGATTACCATCGGGCTGATCAGTCCGGTCGGAACATCAACTTTGATCCGAACCTACGTTTGGGGATGGGCGACCGAATGGGTCACATTCTTTGTCGAAATCGCCGCCGCTCTGTTTTACTATTACGGCTGGACCAGACTCTCCCCCAAAACGCACCTTGCCATCGGCTGGATATATTTCGTTGCATCATGGTTAAGCCTGGTTGTCGTAAATGGAATATTGACCTTCATGCTAACTCCCGGAGACTGGATCGTAACCGGTAATTTCTGGGACGGCTTTTTTAACCAGTCATATATCGCCGCAACCTTTTTCAGAACCTTCATCTGCATCATGCTGGCCGGTCTGTATGCCGCTTTCACCCTCGCCGGTGAAAAAGATATCAAGCTAAAAACACGGCTGATGCGCCAAAACGGTACGATGACCCTGGCGGCGATTCTTATCGCCATCCCATGCGGCTATTGGTATCTGGGGAGCCTCCCTGATTCGGTAACAGCCGCTATTCTACCCGGCTCGATTCCAATGCTGGCCCAACAGGTGATGATATTCTCCACCGCTCTCTTGTTTGTTCTGACTTTTTTGGGAACAATTGCCTTCCCCAAAAAAGCTGGCTACATCTCCGGTGCCATCCTGCTCTTTTGCGGATTATGCGCCTTCGGCGGTTTTGAATGGGAACGGGAAGCACTTCGCAAACCATTTATCATTCAGGATTATCTGTACTCCACCGGCCTGACCGTGGCCGAAGCGAATCAGCTTGATGGAACCAAGCCTATGCAAATCGCTTTCACAACCGGCGACCGGGGACGGGACCTGTACCTGTCCGCCTGTAGGTCTTGCCATACCATATCCGGGTACAATTCGCTTGACGACAGGCTGGCCGGTTTGGAAACGGAACATATCGCCAACATCATCCCTTTGACGGCTCATTTCATTGCACCGATGCCACCCTGGGCCGGCAACGCTGAAGACGCAACAACGCTGGCCGGTTATCTAAAAAACAAAGCTGATCCCGATCCATTGACAGATGGCCCATCATTGTCGGAAACGGATAAGCAAGAAATCGTTTTCATGCGTCGTTGCGGCGGATGCCATACGATGGATGATCCCAATCGACGACCATTGGGGGAAACATTTGCCGGACTTGACTCAGACGAAGCACAGGAGATAATAATGGAGTTACCGGATATTGCTGAGGAGATGCCACCCTTTGTTGGTAGCGACACCGAACTTAAATTATTAATCAGTCATTTGACAGCGGGAGGCCAAAATGATTGACCTTGGATTATTACTGGGGATAGCATCACCGGTGATCGGCGTAGCAACATCGGCATCAGCAACGGCAATTCCCGGACCGTTCTGGTTGTTTACAATTCTGCAATGGCTGACCTTCACCCTCCATCTGATCGCGATGAATATCCTGTTTGGTGGCTTGCTCCTTCTGGTTCTCAGTCGCCGATCGATATTTGCCGAACTGATGCAAGGGACGATGACCCGTCTGCTCCCTAACATAATGGCCGCGACGATTACGCTGGGGGTCGCACCTCTTTTGTTTGTTCAGGTGCTCTATGGCCGGTTCTTTTATTCAGCCAGCATCATCCAGGGTTGGAACTGGTTTATCCTTATTCCGGTTCTTATCGTCGTTTATTATCTTTTGTATCTGGCGGCGATGCGAAAAAGTTTGTCAGATAGGGTTCGGCGCGATCTCCATGTCATCGCCCTTATCGGCCTTGTCTATGTTTCATACACCTTTACGATGATCTCCGATCTGGCCTCCAAGCCGGATCTGTGGCAAGCGGTCTATATCCAATCGCCGGAAGGATTCTCCCTCAATCCTGATATTGTACAAACGTTTTTCCGTTGGGCCCATACCATCACCGGTGGTTTGGCGGTAGCCGGAATTGTTATTCAACTTTTTGCGCTGTATCATCCACGCTTTAAAGAAAATCGCGAACTGCTTCGTTTTGGCGGAAAAATATTTATTATGGGTGCCATCAAAGCTTCAATTTTTGCCATAATATATCTTCTGACTCTAAGTAGCACCGCTCTGATCGGCTTTATGAAATCACCGGGGAGACATACTCTCGGACTGGGGATCGTTTTAAATATCGCCGCCGGATATACCGTAATAAAAAGCTACACAGCAGACAAACCACGTCTGATGGTAAAGCTTTCAACCGGTTTGGTCTTCGGTGGAATTGTCACGATGGTTATGGCTCGACATTACTTAAGGCTGGTCTTTTTGGAAGGTCACTTCGACCCGGCCAAGCTTGAAGTGGCAACCCAGATGGGGCCGATAGTGATGTTTCTGGCAACTTTTATTGTTGGTCTAATCGTTCTTTTTTGGATGATGTTCAAATTTTTCAAGTCCAAAGATTCTGGTACCAACGTTGGCTAAACCAAATGATTTACCGATTGGATGTCATCAGACTGGATAGTTATTAGGATATCAGATTCGCAAAATTTAACTGCACAAAAAAAGCCCCGACCAAGCGGGGCTTTTTCATAACATAAATTTTTCTCAAAACATCTTGTCAAACTCTTCACGGAATTTACTCTCCGGTTGGGCACCGGTAAACCGTCCCGTTTCATTGCCGTTGGCATCATAAAAAACGGTCATCGGAATACCCCGGCCAAGCTTAAATTCCTGCGCCGAATTTTGATCGGCATATACGACAACCCACGGCATCTGCATCTGCTGAACAAATCCAGGCACATTATTGATCGTCTTCGGACCATCAACAGAGATACTGATAATCTCCATTCCACGACCTTTGTACTCGGCGTATAGGTTTTTCATCGTCGGTATTTCGCGCCGACAAGGACCGCACCAGGTAGCCCAAAAATTGACGACGACCGGACGTCCGGCAAATTCGGACCATTTCCGTTGTTTGCCATCAACATCCTTGAGGACAAATTTCTCCCGTACATTTGAAACATTGGCCGCCACATCAGAACCGTACTGACCCGATCCTGCCGCCGAACTGGCCGCCTGCACATCCTCAGAAACGGCCGACTCAATATCAGCCTGGCTGTCCCCTTCGCAACCGGTCATAAAGACAAGGGCAACAAAGGCTGTCAGAATCAAAGCGAACATCAATAATTTACTCATATCAAATTCCCATTCTCAATCTTCAAACTGTCGGTGGAAAATAAAAGTGGTCGTAACCGTATTATTTTTTCTTTCTCTGTTCCATAAAATCTTTGAACGCCGTCGTCTTGTAAAGATCATCCTTGAGATAATCGAGAATATCGAACAACCCATCTTTATCTCGATACCCCTTCATCGGTGCAATTCTTACATTATCGGACGACAGAAACCAATAGGTCGGATAACTGTTCACCCCAAATTCTTTGGTAATCTGCTTCTCAGTCGTCAGCCAACCATCAAGGTTAAGGCTATCTTTCGAATCCCCATTAACTTTGACGGCGATAAAAAACTTATCAATATATTCAATAATGACCGGCTCTTTGAAAGTGGTCGCGTTCATCTTCTTGCACCACCCGCACCAATCGGTAGTGAAATTGACAAACAGTTTTTTGTCCTGCTCTTTGGCCAGCTTCATCCCTTCGTCAAGCCGATGCCAAACAATCTCCGCTTTTCCATCCTTTTTTGCCGTCCCCGGTTCATCTTTCCCAGCCAGAATCATAGTTGTCAGCAGGAAGACTGAAAGCAACGCAAAGACAAATAACTTGGACCTCATAATTCTCCAATCAACGGGGCTACAAAACCGTTTTAATCTTATATGCCGAAAAGCCTTATCAGTTTAATACAAAACCGTAGAAAATCAAGATTATTTTGACCGCTTAAAAATCCCGGCCGGAGCCAAAAATGCCTTACTTTCCCCCAGAATTTCCTTCAATTTATCGACCATATTACCACTCAAATCAACCGCCATATTGCGCGGACGAATGTACAGTTCATCTCCGTTCTTTCTGGTCGCCAGAATAACCTCTTTTTGGCCACGATGAGATTCCAAGATCGGCCAAAATTTACCCATCTCCCCAAAATCTTTTCGCTCCAGTTTAAGTATCAAACGACAGTCATAATGCTGACTTAACTCCTTGAGCGGTAATACGCTGGATACAATCAACTTCGCCGCCTGCCCCTCCCGGGTCGAGACCCGCCCGGAGGCAAGGATGATTTGATCCACATCCAGAAATTCTTTCCCCTGCTCATAACAATCGGAAAAGATGATAAGTTCCATACTTCCGGCGAAATCCTCGACCGTTATAAACGCCATCTGGTTGCCCCGTTTGTCGATCATAACCTTTTTGGTCTGAATAATTCCACCCACCAAAACTTCCCGGCCATCATCGGCGGCACCAATTTTATCGGTTGCAATCGAACCAAAATTTTCTAATTCTTTCCGAAAACGAGACAGTGGGTGACCGGAAACATAAAATCCGAGCATGCTTTTTTCAGCCGCCAATTTGACCGAGAGCGGATAATCATCGCAGTCGGGCAGATCGGGTGGCTTGCGCGTCGCATCATCGGTCCCCCCACCAAACATATCTACGGTATGCGATTTTTCCTGAACATTATGCCCGTAGGAAATCATCGCCTCCAGGACATCGGTCATCGCGCGCCGGTTGTCATTGATGGCATCAAAGGCACCAGCAGAAATCAGCGATTCCAGCGCCCGCTTGTTAAGCGAATGAAGATCGACCCGAGCGACAAAATCGGACAAAGAGCTAAACCGCCCGGTCTCCTGACAGGCTTTGATAATTTCCTCAACCGGACCATGACCAACATTTTTTACCGCCAACAGACCAAACCGTATCATCCCTCCAACAACCGTGAAGGTTCCGGCCGACTCATTAACATCGGGTGGTAAAACTTCGATCCCCATACGGCGACATTCTTCAATCATAACTACGACCCGATCAGAGTCACCCATTTCGGACGTCATCGCCGCCGCCATATATTCGTGCGGATAATAACATTTCAACCAAGCGGTATGATAAGCAACGAGAGCATAACAGGTCGAGTGGGCGCGGTTAAATCCGTACCGTGCAAAGGTCTCAATAAGGTCGAAAATCTTTTCGGCAACCTTACGATCAATTTTCTTTTCGATCGCACCGTCGATAAACCGTTTCTTTTCCGCCCGCATAATCTCCGGGTCTTTTTTACCCATCGCCTTGCGCAACAGATCGGCCTGCCCCAGACTGTACCCAGCCAAACGGTTGGCAATCTGCAAGACCTGTTCCTGAAAGACGATCACACCGTAGGTATCCTGGAGGATCTCCTCCTGAAGCGGATGGTCAAATTTGACCACTTCCCGTCCCTGCTTGCGGTCGATGTAAATATCGACCATCCCGGCATCAAGGGGTCCCGGTCGATAGAGAGCATTCATGGCAATCAGGTCGGTCAAAACCGAAGGCTTCAGCTTACGCAGGTAATCCCGCATCCCAGCCGACTCGAACTGAAAAATACCGATGGTATGCCCGGCCCCAAACATCTTGTAAATTTTCTCATCCTCAAGATCAATGCTCTCCAGATCAATGTCCTTACCATGCCCCGCCTTGATCATTTTGATCGCATCATCAATGACGGTCAACGTCCGCAACCCCAAAAAGTCCATCTTCAAAAGACCGATCTGCTCAACCCGCTTCATATCATACTGGGTCGTGATTTCCCCCTTGGACCCTTTGTAAAGTGGGACATAGTCGGTCAAATCGGCCGGTGCAATAACGACACCGGCGGCATGCGTCGAGGCATGCCGGGTCAACCCTTCAAGCGTTTGCGACAACTCCATCAACTTGGCCACGCGGGTATCGTTGGCGACCAACTGACTCAATTCGGGAACCTGCTTCAGAGCTTTTTTCAAAGTCATGTCCGGCACCGCCGGAATCATTTTGGCAATACGATCAACATCCCCATAAGGCATGCTCAACACCCGACCAACATCCCGAATCACGCCTCGCGCCGCCATTGTACCAAAGGTGATAATCTGAGTGACATTGTCACGCCCATACAGCTTGATAACGTACTCAATAATCTGGTCCCGCTTGCGGTCGCCAAAATCAATATCAATATCCGGCATCGAAATCCGCTCCGGATTAAGAAAACGCTCAAACAGAAGCTCGTATTTGATCGGATCAACATTGGTGATTTTGAGGCAGTATGAAACAATCGAACCAGCCGCCGAACCACGCCCCGGGCCAACCGGGATATCGTTCTTGCGGGCATAATCGATAAAGTCAGCCGTAATCAAAAAATATCCGGCCCAACCCAACTGTTTGATGACCGACAGCTCATACGCCAACCGATCTTCGACCACATCGGTAATCTCGTCATACCGCTCTTTGAGTCCCTGACGCGACAACTCCTCCAAAAACTGATCGGCTGTCTTCGATTTATCCGGAATCGGATAAGCCGGTAACAATAAACGCCCCGTCTCAATCTCAACATTACACTGCTCGGCAACCTTGATCGTGTTTTCAATCGCCTCCGGGAATTCGGCGAACAGATTTCGCATCTCGTCGCTCGACTTAAAATATATCTGATCGGTATTGTACTTCATCCGGTTGGTGTCGGAGACCAACTTACCGGTTTGGATACAGATCAGGGCATCATGCGCCTCGGCGTCACGCTGATGCATATAATGACAATCGTTGGTACAAATCAGGGGCAGGCCAAACTTGTTGGCAACATCGACCAACTTGGGAATCGCTTCAATTTCAAAATCGAGTCCATGGTTTTGAATTTCAACATAGAAATCATCCTCGAACAGATTGCCATAAAACTTGGCCGCATCCTCCGCTTTATCAATCCGGTTACCACGAAGCATATACGGAATTTCACCGGTCTGGCAGGCGGACAACGCAATCAGCCCTTCATGATGCCTTGAAAGAATCTCCCGATCAATCCGAGGTCGGTGGTAAAATCCTTCCCGGTAAGCGGCTGAAGCCAGCTTCATCAGGTTTTTATACCCGATCTGATTTTTGACCAGAAGGACC
>JAUUYJ010000144.1 GCA_030588275.1 Candidatus Zixiibacteriota bacterium
AAGCTCGGTCGGGATCAAGCGCCGTTCGTCAAGCTGGACATATTTTCTCTGCTTGAGGGTCGTAATAATCTGGGCATAGGTGGAAGGTCGTCCGATCCCTTTCGCTTCAAGCTCTTTGACCAATGATGCTTCGGAAAAACGGGGGGGCGGTTTGGTGAAATGCTGGGACGGATCAAACTTGCTTCCCTTGACAGAGGCACCCTTATCAAGAATCGGGATTTCCCCTTTGTCATCTTCTTTACCGTTGCCGTTACCGAAACTTCCGCTTTCCATATAAACTTTGAGGTATCCCTCGAATTTCAGATTGAGGGAACTGGCCCGGAACATATATTTTCCACCGGTCAGTTCGACCGAGACGGTATCATACACCGCCGGGTTCATCTGCGAAGCGATAAAGCGATCCCAGATGAGGGTATATAGTTTTAATCTTTCTGCAGATAATTTCTTTTTTAGCGATGCCGGGTCATATTCAAGGTAGGTCGGGCGGATCGCTTCGTGCGCATCCTGAGCCGATTTTTTGGTTTTGTACATAACCGGTCCGTCGGGCAGAAAATCTTTGCCAAAATTATTTTTAATAAAGTCACGCGCACCGGCGATAGCATCCGGTTCGACCCGAACCGAATCGGTACGCATATAGGTAATCAGTCCAACCGCTTCCTCACCCTTCATTTCAATCCCCTCGTACAACGCCTGCGCTATCCGCATCGTTTTGTTGGGGGCGAAACCGAGCTTGATGGAGGCTTCCTGCTGGATCGTCGAGGTGATGAAAGGTGGCAGAGGTTTTCTTGTCCTGGTGCCGATCTTAACCTGTGAGACGGCAAATTTTTCTGAGTTGATCTCTTCAACCGCTGTGGTCGTCGTCGCCTCATCCGGTAGTTCAGGCTTCTCGCCGTCGATTTTGGCTAACTTGGCTTTGAATTTTTTCCCTTTGGTCGCTTTGAAATCGGCCTCAATCTCCCAATATTCACGAGGCTTGAAAGCGAGAACTTCGTTTTCACGTTCGCAAATAACACGGAGAGCTACCGACTGGACACGTCCAGCCGAAAGTCCCATCGCAATCGTTTTCCAGAGGAAAGGAGAGACTTCGTAGCCAACCAAACGGTCGAGAATACGACGAGCCTGTTGGGCATTAACCAGATTGACATCAATCTCGCGGGCATTTTCAAAAGCTTCGGTAACCGCTTTTTTGGTGATGGCGTTGAAAGCAACGCGGCTGATTGGAGCGGTGACACGGGCCCGTTTAAAACTGTTGGCCACATGCCAGGCGATAGCCTCCCCTTCCCGATCGGGATCGGGTGCGAGGTAGATATGATCAGCTTTTCGAGCCGCCGCACGAAGCGCCTTTAGAACCTTCTCTTTGCCGTCAATGACGACATAGTCAGGTTTAAAATTGTCGCTAACGTCAACGCCCGTTTTTGATTTGGGCAGATCAATGATATGCCCGACCGTCGCCATGATGTCAAAATCGCCCTTGAGGAATTTCTTCAGCGTTTTTGATTTGGCCGGTGACTCAACTATCAGTAGGTTTTTCGCCATCTGCTTTCTGGAACCTGACTTTCCCTTCTGTACAATCTTTTAGGGCCAAAGCGGTAACTTTTCGGCCATCAATTTCAATGCGATCGGCGTTTTCACTGGAGAGCATCTCCAGCTTGGCCAGCCTGATGTTGTTTAGTTGACGAGCCCTTTTGGAAGCTATGATAACCGCCTGATAACTATTCTCGGCGATCTCCTTAAAAGTATCCAGAGGTTCGTATCCCATGTAATCCTCCTGTTTATCCTGTGTTATCCAATTATCGATTCGCCAAGTTCTTAACCGAATAGGCTTTCGATTTGTTCCGACCAAAAAAGGTCACTCCGACCGACCAGGATTTTATAATATGGTCGGCAGAGGAGACTGCCTCATTAACATCTTTATTCACAATTATATAATCAAACCGATTGCTCATGCCCATTTCTCTAAGCGAATTGCCCAATCGGGTGGTTAGTTGTTTTTCTGTTTCCGTACCCCTTTTTTTCAATCTCTTCTTTAATTCAGCTTTTGATGGCGGCATAATGAAGATTGAAAGCGATTGGGGATATTTCTTTTTTAGCTTGAAAGCTCCTTTGACATCAACGTCAAGTAGCATCACCTGCCCAGTTTTGAGTGCTTTTTCCAGCGGAATTTTGGGCGTACCGTAATGAGACAAGTGGACTCCGGCGGTTTCGGCAAAGTATTTTTCCCGGCGCAATTTCATGAATTTAGCCTTATCCATGAAATGATATTCCCGACCATCTTTTTCACCTTTGCGCTGGGCCCGGGTGGTACAGGAGATCGAAAATTGCCAGTCTTTGTTTTTTTGGCGCAGTTTGTGGCAGATAGTTGTCTTCCCGCCCCCGGAAGGAGAAGAGATAATTACTATTTTACCATTTGAAACAGATTTCGCCACCGATTATCCTACTCTATGTTTTGAACCTGCTCGCGCAGTTTCTCAATCTCTTCTTTGAGTGCAATTGCGTATATCCCAGACTGAGCGGCGGCCGATTTTGAACCGATAGTATTTGCCTCTCGCCCCATTTCCTGCAGAATGAAATTTAGCTTCTTTCCGATTTGTCCCGGCTCTTTTAGAGCTTTTTTGAAAAGGTCGATATGCGATCCCAACCGAGTACATTCCTCGGTAACGTCACTTTTCTCGGCATAAACGGTGACCTCTTCGGCCAACCTCTGCGGATCAATTTTCAGTCCGTCACCGATATCGGCGATTCTTTTCTCCAGCCTTTTTTTGTAGGCGGAGACATTTTTGGGGGCGTCAGCCTCGATTTTCTTGGTAATCTTCCCCATCGTTCCGACCCGTTTTGTCATGTCCGGCGTCAGGTTTTTGCCCTCTGCCGCCCGCATCTTCAATAATTCAGAGAGTCCTTTTTCGATTCCTTTTTTAAGATCGGGCCAGATTTTCGCCTCGTCAATTATTCCGGTCTCGCAGGAGAATGATTCGTAATTTGAGGCGACATCTCCGATTTCAATCTGACCGGGAATCTTCAACTCTTTTTTAAGCTTGGTCAGATGTTTTACAAATGAGGCGGCCGCCTGCGAATCAAAAGCAGAGCTTTTCCCTTCCGAGCCTTCCTCAATATTGACCGTAATTGTCACCTTTCCGCGCCCGATTCGACCAGAGACTAATTCCCGGATATTCTGTTCAAATCCGGCCAATAGCCTGGGGAGACGCAGTATCGCCTCAAAGAAGCGACTGTTGACTGATACTATTTGTACCTGCAAACGGTACTTATTGCGGTTGATCTCCGCCCGCCCGAATCCGGTCATAGAATTCATAACAATTCCTGTCCAAAATTAATATAAGCTGAGAATATAAGGAAGTGGTAAGCTTTGTCAAACTGATTTATTTGTTGAGGCTATCGCCTGCTCAAGACGGCTACATCCCGATTTGGGCGAGGTCAGGTTCAGCATTCTGCCACCCGGCGTCTCTTTGGTCGTGGGAGAGATCAGGTTGGAGATCTTTCCGGTTATCGACTGGATCCTTTTGGCCGAGTCCCGGATCATCTCCATCTTAATTATCGTTGGACCATCTAACGTGACTCGGTTATCAAGGGCTAACTCGACGGCGCCTAAAATCGTCATCAACGGGTTATTAATTTCATGATTTAAGGTTGAGGCGGTCGCCGTGATCGTTTCCAGTTTTTCCGATTCGATCGCCTTCTGTTCCAACCGACGGTTCTTGGCGATCAACCGTTGTTTTTGATAGGCCTGCTTGACGACTCGTGGCAAGGAGCCGGTGTAATCGCCCGACTTGGCGATATAATCGGTAGCACCCGATTTCATCGCTTCAACCGCTATCTGTTCGGAGCCAACCCCGGTAATAATTATGATCGGCAGGTCCGGCAAGCGACCCCGCTCAAGGGTCAACAACTCAATTCCGGTCATATCAGGTAGATCGTAATCTATTGCCAATAAGTCAAACTTGGTCTGCTTTTGCGCTTTTAGAAGAGATTTGCCGGTTTTAAAAATGGTAATTGAGCTGTCCGGAAAGTTTTCTCTTATCGACTGTTCAAACAGAACGGCATGAAAACGATTATCCTCGACCAAGCCAATTTTCAGCTTCTTTTTCACCGATCTTACCCCGATCCCTCGATTGGGTTAATATCGAGAATTGATTTCGGCAGTGACAGGAGGAATTTTGCACCCGATTTTGAGTCAGCCAGAGTCAAGTCCCCACCGAGCGATTGGCTGATGTCACGGGCAATGGCCAGTCCGATGCCGGTTCCGGGAAGAACCATTGAATCGGGACAGCGGAAAAATGGCTCATAAATTTTGGTTTGGTACTCCGCCTCAATGCCGGGGCCGTTGTCACTTAGTTCGAGAGTGAACAGATCATCGGTTGTCTTAGCCGTAATGGTAATCCGGGGGGTTTTGACCGACGCTGAATACTTAAACGAGTTATCCAGAAGATTACGAAGAATTCGTTCAATTTTATGTCGCGGGGCATTGATGGATGGAAGTTCTTTCTCAATCGCGACTTCATATCTGGTATCCGGATAGGCGGCTCGGAGCGCTTTGACCATCTGCTTGATAATTTCCGGTAAGGCAATTTTTTCGCAGGGGTCGGTCGAAGCTCGAAATGAGGATATCTCCTTCAAACCTTCCAGCATCTTGCTCAGGGTTGAGGAATTTTCTATTATTGAAGAGATGGCAAAGCTGTCATCTTTGGACAGCTGACCATCCAATTTTTTCTGAAGGTGGCGCGCAAAAGATTCTATTGTAATAAGTGGGGCATTGAGGTCGTGAGCCACCGCCAGGAGGTCGTTGGTTTTCGGACCGGAATTGAGGTGCGAAGAAACCTTCAGTGCCGCTTCCGGTAGAATGAAACTGATCTGGAGTTCTTCATCATTTATTTTAGTGATCCCGGTGGCGAGGTACAGCTGTCCGACAGCAGAAGCATAGTTTGAAAAGCTGTTCAGATCTTCTGATCGCTTCGCCTGGTCGGCAAGTTCGCTGAATTCGACCGGTCGGTCATTTTCATCAAGCAGATGTAGGCTGTCAAAAAACTGCTTTGCGGTACCGCTCTGGTCCGGGGATTTTTGCTTCGGGGTCAATTTGCCAAATGATGTATTGTGATACAGAATTTCACCGCTGGAATTAGAAATTAATGTCGCCAGACCAACCGCATCACCGGCTTGTCCCAAAAATGACATCTGCTGGCCAATTGAGTTTGTAGCATCGGTAAGAGCGGTTCGTTGTTTCCATATCCCACAAAAACTTTGGATCATCTCTAAACGTTGGCGCACCGGTTTAAATCCGGTTGAGCCATACAAATGAACGATCAGATTATGCGATTGAGACCGGTTAAAAAACAGAACCGCTTCTGATTTTCCATCCCCAAAACCATCGCACAATTCCCGGTCGGCATCGACAAAGGAAAAGCGGTTTAGTTCATTTACAAGAAACTGATTGAGGTAGGCTGGTGCCACTCGGGAAGGGATATCGTCCGGCCAGGACGCAACAATTTCAAGATTTCCGTTACTCTGAGTTTGGTAGCAATGGGCTTCGTGATACCCGGCCGTTTGCGCCAATAGGCTGGTTAGACGTGCCCCATCTATATCATCCGGATTGGCATTTAGGAGATCAAGCAGTTCGTTCTGGTATTCGACCTGCTCAATCTGCTTACCGGATGATCCGGGTAGCAAAATAAATTGGAAATTTACCGGGTTACCGGTTATGAAATTGAGGGTCACAACCGATTCGAAAGTCCGATACTCGCCGCTATTGAGACGGAGGACAAGCGTCAGCGATTCGTAAAATGATTCATACCGTTTGCGCCTTTTGAGGATTTCGTCAATCGAATCGATTGAGTCTGGTGCGATAAACTCATAGAGTGATTTGCCAAACAGCTCTTCCCGGCCAAAGCCAAACAGCTCTTCGGTTTCATCATCGATATAAACTAATCGGCCCCGAAAATCTATTTTGAAAACAGCACAAACGGTTGAAGCTTTTTTCTGTAGTCCGATGGTCTCAGGCATTTATCATAGCTTGAATACTTTTACCCTTTCATCTATACCATCGGCAGAAAAACGGATCAGATAAACCCCCGAAGCAACTTTTTGACCATCCTGGTTGATCCCTTTCCAGATAAATCGTGAAGAGCTGGGGAAAGCGCGAAAAACCATCTCACCGGAAAGTGAAAAGATTTCAAGTTTGTATCCGCCCGAGGTCGTCTGAGCGATAACCATCAAAGAATCAGTGAATGGGTTGGGACCGAATTGGATAATTTCGTCCGCCCCGATAGTGTTGATAGTAAATTCCAAACTATCAGAAAAGCCACCCGCGCTGGCGGCAATATGGTACCGTTTCAAACCGATTAGAGACGGGTCCCAGGTATAGGTCAACTGAGCGGTCCCATCTCCATTGTCCACAAAAATCGCGCTGGAAGGAAGGTCATACGGGTTAAAGATGACCGTTTGACCAACCGGGGCAAGAACGTCAAAATCGATCAGACCATCCTCGCCGACCAAGACGGTAAGAAGCGATTCTGGCAAAATTTTCAAACCGAATCCGGCCGCTAAGAGACCATCCGGAACTCCATGTCCGTACTGATTATGCGGGGAAAAATAGCGGT
>JAUUYJ010000097.1 GCA_030588275.1 Candidatus Zixiibacteriota bacterium
ATGACATGCAATTGGTAAAATCGACGACAATGATCAAGATCGGGCAGGCGTGTAGATTAAAAATTTTCTACCTTTTGATCGTAATTCTATTCGCTTTAGGAATTCCAGAAGTACAGGCTGAACGAGCGACAGCTCCGGAAATGGAACAGGTTGCCGAAAATTGGCTTACCCAAATCGTAGGTGTTAACGGCAGTTGGGCAGAATCATCTGATCCCAAAATAACCAGCCAGGAGGATGTCTTTGAAGATGGGGTTTTAATCGCCCGCTACTTTGAAATATCATCCGGCGGTTTTATTGTCGTTCCAATTCTCAAGGAACTCCCACCGATTAAAGCGTATTCAGAAGAAGGACAACTGGATATGACCGCCAACGGTGGAATGGCCTTACTGCTTCGTCAGGTTATTAAAGGTCGGCTCGACTTGTACATCGAAGCTTATGGAAATCTGGACGCTTCCCAACCTATGGGAGAACAGCCACTACTGAAAGTTGATAACCGCCAAAGTTGGGACAAATATGCGATTGAACCAGCCTCCTTTACTCAGTTTGACAAGAGCGCCACAGCATCAATCGGACCGCTTCTGACATCAACTTGGCACCAGAGTGCCCCATATAGCAATTTCTGTCCACCCGGCGACGGAGGAACCTGTCTGGTCGGATGTGTTGCCACCGCGGCGGCTCAAATCGCCAATTATCATCAATGGCCACCGGCCGGTGAAGGAACCCATGAATATTTCTGGGGGGGGGATAACTCCTGCGATGGCTCATCTCCCGCGATGACCCTCTCGGTCGATTTTTCCGATCCGTATAATTACGACGGATCACCCGATGGAGTGGCCGAGTTATCGTATGAATTTGGGGTTGCTTATGACATGCAGTACGGTGTCTGTGGTTCCGGTGCATACACAATGTATGGAGCGTATGTTTTTCCTGAATACTTCAGGTATGACCCCTCAGCTCTGGCAGTTTACCGTTCCAACTACAGTGCGTTTAGCTGGTTTGAGTTGATTAAGAGTAATCTCGATAAAAATCGACCGTTGCTTTACAGGATATATGGTCATGCCATCGTCTGTGATGGCTGGCGCGTCGTTTCCACTGAGAATCAGTATCATTTCAATTACGGTTGGGGTGGATCACAAAATATATGGTACACCGTTGATGGGTTGTACTGTCCCTGGACCGGATGCGATCCGTCTGTAGAAGCGATGGTAATAAACATCATTCCGATGACTGGTGATCCCTGGCTGGGCTCGACCGTTTTGACCGATGACAATTTTGGTGATGGAGATGGTATCCCTGAAGGAGGCGAAACGATTGAGCTGGAACTGACCATAGCCAACTTCGGAGCGCAACTTATCAGCGACGTAACGCTGACGTTGTCGATCGACGATGCCAGCTTAACGATTACCGACCCAACTTCCTATATTGGAACTATTGCCGCTAACGACTCAGCCAGTACCTCAGGCGATCTGATGGTATTTGAGATTCCGGTTGGTTATGAATCTCGTCTGGATTCTTTCTTCATTGAGATTAGCTGGAACGGTGGGTCAATGATTGATACCTTGATTACCGAAAAAGCTATCGGACGAACCAAAATCCTGATTGTTGATGATGATGACAATAACAGCCTCGAATCATATTATATCGACTGTATGGATAATTTCAGGGTCCCCTGCGAACTGTATATGGATGCCGCCTACAATAGTCCCGACTCGACCTATATGAATGAATTTGATATAGTAATCTGGTTTACCGGTGACGAATCGTTTGCTCCGCTGAATTTTTCCGAACGGGAACATATCAAAGGATTTTTAAACTATGGTGGTAATCTCTTTCTAACCGGGCAAAACCTTGGCGCCTACCTGGCTTCCTACGATTCTGACCTGTTGACCAATTATCTTAAAGCAGATTACATCGGCCAGACCACAATACCGGCCCTACAGGCCGCCGCTGGAGCCCAGGTGATGCTGGCTGAAGACACTGTTGCCATTGTTGGAGGAGACGGCGCATCAAATCAGACCAGTCCTAATTATATCGCTCCGATAAACGGCTCTGTTGCAGAGTGGCAATATCTGACAACCAATAATTATGGCGGTATCTCTTACTCAGGTGGTGACTACAATTTAATGTTTATGGCCTTTGGTTTTGAGGCGATTAAATCTGATGATTCTCGTTTCTCAAGCCGTGATACGGTTATGAGACGAATTATCGACTTCTTTAACTACCAACAACCGAACGGCTACCCTCAGGCCAGCAATCTTACGGTTACTCCCGGAAATTCTGCTTGCATGGTTGACCACACACCATTATTGGGTTGGAGTTATTCTGACCCGGAGGCGATCCCTCAAGCCGGCTTCCAGGTTCAGGTAACGGATGACCCGTACTGGGGTCAGGTAACAATGTGGGATTCGGAGTCGATGACAGGTTCACAGCAGGATATTACATATTCCGGATTAGAATTAATCGACGGTGTAACATATGATATCAGAGTGCGCGTTTTCGACGGTAGCTTATGGTCTTCCTGGAGCCACGGCGAATTCCATATGAACTCAGTTCCGACCGGAGTTTCCGCTATGAGCCCTTCTGAGATGGCCGGGGTTGGAGATAATTATCCGGACTTGAGTCATCTTGATGCTGAAGATGTCGAAGGGAATAACCTCCTGTACAATTATGAGCTGTTTGATGCCCTGGATATGGGTAACCTGATTGCCTCAGCTTACAATCAACCGGATGATTTGGGACCGGAGTCGAGTTGGAAGGTTGACCAATTCCTGACAGAAGATGCCGTTTTTTACTGGCGTGTTCGGGCCGATGATGAATATGAAAGCGGTATCTGGGGCGAACTGGCCCAATTCTGGGTTAACGGAACCAACCAAACTCCCCAACAGTTTGACCTGTCCCTCCCCCCGGACGGCTCCGGAATATCTGATGGAGATTTAACCTTTGAGTGGCATCCCTCAAGTGATGCCGATCCTTATGACCAGTGTACATATACTCTCAGGATCGCTGACAACCCCTCCTTCCTGAATCAGACCAGTTATCCAGGGTTGACCGATAGTTTCTATACCGCCACGACCGCTTTTGATTTTGCCACAACCTATTACTGGAAGGTGACGGCATACGATCTGTTTGGCGGTCAGCAGGAATGTGACGCACAATTTTCGTTCGCAACCGTGCAACGGGGTGATGCCAACAGTGATTTATCTATCAACGTCGCCGATGCCGTTTTTCTAATTAGCTTTGTTTTCAAAGGTGGCCCTGGCCCTGATCCATTGATAGCTGGTGATGCCAATTGCGACAATAATCCGAACGTTGGGGATGCTGTCTACATTATTAATTTTGTCTTTAAAAACGGACCTGCTCCCGGTTGCAATTGATACCCGGCACCAATTTTCCGACCGAGGGTTACTATTGCAACCCTCGGTTTTTATAAATGTATTGCTTTTCTTAGCGAAGACGATCAGTTCTCCTCATTGCGAAAGGACCAGATATGGCATGGCCTAAAAAGCTCCCCGCCTTATCCGCCGTTCTATTGATGTTGGTGGTTGTTACTATCGGCCAGTCGGCAGAATTAACCAGTTATCAAGGACGAATCTTTGACGATTCCGGTAAACCGATTGAGGGACCGGTAACGCTAACAATTTCCCTATATGATGATTCTCTGGCCGGAAATATTGTCTGGACCGACCAGTATCCGGCCGTTCCAATCAACGATGGTCTGTTTTGTGTCAACCTGTCATTTGACGGACAAGCGGTCGAATTTAACCGGATTGCCAACCTGTTTATGGGACTTTCAATTGATGGTTCTGAAGAGCTAACTCCCCGAACAAGGATCATTGCAACCCCCTTGTCACTCCGAACCGCGACCATCGAGGGAGCTACCGGGGGTGAGATATTGGGTGATGTTGCTATTACCGATGGCCTGACAGTTGGCCCCAATCATACGAATACCGGTAAACATTCTTTTGTCGCCGGTTCAGACAATTATGCCACCTTCGATTACGCCACCGTTTCGGGGGGCAAAGGAAATTCGGCCATCGAATATATGGCTGTTGTCGGAGGCGGTTATGGGAATACCGCCAATGCCCCGTATGCCACAGTTGGAGGCGGAGAGAATAACGTCGCCGGAGGGGTTTATGCCACAGTTCCGGGAGGGATATTAAATTACGCCAGCGGTGAATATTCAATTGCGATGGGGAATCGGGCCAAGGCGTTACACGATGGCTCGGTCATTATCGTGGCTAATTTCTGCCCGCTCTGAGCGGACGAAACCAGCACCGGTGGTGCTGAACAGATGGTCTTTCGAGCTGACGGTGGAATGTATATAACCAATCAACTGGGGACCGCTCCATATGATTCTTTACTTTTAATTAACACTGTAACTGGTGCCTACCTAGATGCTTCTGGCATGTGGGTCAATGCCTCGTCAAAGAATGACAAAGAGAATATTATGGCCGTTGACGGACGCGATATACTCGAAAAGCTGGCCCTGTTACCAATTTCAAAGTGGCAAAACAGCCGAGATAAATCGGACCGAGGACATATTGGTCCAAGCGGAGAGGATTTTGGCCGAATCTTTGAGCTGGGTCGGGATAACCACTCAATCGCAACCGGCGATCCATCCGGAATCGCTTTGGCAGCGATCCAGGAACTTTACCGCTTTCAGAAAATGAACGAAGCAAAGAGTGAGAAGATCGCACAGCTTGACCAAAAAGTTTCTGATCTGGATAATGAGATTCGGCAATTGAGAATCCTTCTGGATCGACTCCTTGCGGATCAGGGAGAAAAGTAGAATAGGGCAAAATAATTGTATTATTTGTGCCTTTCATATATCTTAAAGGTATGGTGAGTTGCGACCAGGATTGCGGTCGTAGCAGATTTGATGCAAACCGTGCGCTTCATTGGAGGAAGAGTCATGAGATTAGTTTTGATCCTTATAACTGCCTTTTTAATTATTGCTCCCGCCGCTCAGGCCGCGAATCGAGTTTTTGTTGATATCGGTATTGATGGCCAATCGGCACCGGTTGAGACATTGACTCCGGGAGAAAATTATGTTGTTAGATTTTGGCTGGAAAATGATATCATTCTGGGAGGGATGTCACTTGGTTTTGAATTTGCCTCCTCAGACGGGGCCAGCTGGACTTGGGATTCACAAGACTTTGGTTATGGCCCGAATGGTCCCAGCTCAGGTGGTCAGTATATTACGGTAGTTCCCAATAGCCGAATGGACCCGCCCGAAAACGCCTGGGATATGACCAATCTGCTGGTTACCGAAAAGGATCTGGATAATCTTGCCCCGGACACTTTACTCTTGGGTGGGGTGGCTCTCTTCAAGGGGCTCAACCCCGGTCCGATGGAGCATATGATGTCGCTCCATTTGACAGCCGACAATCCGGGAACGATCTGTATTAATTTAGCAGTCGTTGGAGCCGGTGGACCGTTTGTATTTGTCAATGCCAGTGGTACCGCTTTCCCACCGGAATTTGACTATCCGATTTGCATTGATATTGCCGCTCCATGTTTTGATACGGATGGAGACGGTTATGGCGATCCCGATCATCCCGAAAACGAATGTCCCGATGATAACTGTCCCTCGATTTTTAATGAAGATCAGGCTGATGCCGATGGTGATGGAATCGGTGACGTTTGCGATGAGTGTACCGATACCGATGGTGACGGTTACGGCGATCCCGGATTCCCGGCCAACAGTTGCCCGGTTGATAACTGTCCTGAGATTTATAATCCAAATCAAGCCGATACCGATGGTGATGGTCTTGGAGCGTTATGCGACAACTGTCCCGACGTTGCCAATGTTAACCAAACTGATGGGGATGATGATTCAGTCGGCGACGCTTGCGACAACTGCCCGGATATCTCCAATCTGAATCAGGCTGATGGTGATAACGACAATACTGGCGACCTGTGTGATAACTGTCCCGACCTAGCTAATGTCGATCAGGCGGACGGAGATAATGATACGGTTGGTGACGCCTGCGACAACTGCCCCGATCTGGCCAACCTGAATCAGGCTGACGGTGATAGTGACAATACCGGCGACCTGTGTGATAACTGTCCCGACCTGGCTAATGTCGATCAGGCGGACGGTGATAACGATACGGTTGGTGACGCCTGCGACAACTGCCCCGATCTAGCCAACCTGAACCAGGCCGATAGTGATAATGATTCGGTAGGTGATTTGTGTGATAATTGCCCCGATGTTCCAAACCTTACGCAGGCTGACTTTGATCAGGATGGCTACGGCAACCAATGTGATAATTGTCCGGAAATTGCCAATAGTGATCAGGCGGACCGGGATAACGATGGGATTGGCGATATGTGCGATTCCTGCCCCGACGACCCGTCTAATGATATAGATGGTGACGGAATTTGTGGCGACATCGATAACTGTCCTCTGGTTTACAATCCAGGTCAAGAAGATGAAGACCAAAATGGAGTCGGCGACGCTTGCGATAGCGACGCTTTGGCCCGGATAATAATGGACCGGGATACAGTTTTTGCCTACATGGCTTTCTCCATTGATCCCGAAATTTTGAGCTTCTATGTTGGAGATTTTGCCGGCAATTATACGGCCAGCTCCGTCCTGCTGGGCTCCATGAGCATTAATGGAATGACTCCGGAGAATGCTGAAGTTATCGCCGGTCATCCTAATTTCACCGGCGAAGTCATTCAGGTTGACCTGATCGTTCGCGATTTTATCCAATCGTATCCTCTTTGGTGGGGTACCGAAACGGGTAATTTCCTCGCTTCGATTGAATTGAGCGATGCCACAATTTTTGAAACGGGTGGCGGTTTTATTGCCCGTGGACATAGATCAGGCGACGTCAATCGGGATGGATTGGTGAATGTCGGCGATGCTGTTTTCATGGTTAGTGCCGTTTTTAGAAAGGGCCCAGCCCCTCAGCCGATAGAAGTCGCCGACGTCGATTGGAGCGGTAGCTTTAATGTTGGTGACATCGTTTATATGATTGGCTATCTGTTCCGAGGCGGTCAGGCTCCAATTCATCAGTAATATCTATTAATTTTACAAGGCGGGTCGATCATTTCGGCCCGCTTTTTTTGGCATTAATAGAGATGAAAAATAATCGTTGTATAATTCGTCCCTGTTTGTATCTTAAATATGCGTGTGTGTGAAGTTATAGATTTCATCCAATTCTTAAAGATCAAAACCAAACATAATCGGGAGGAGCGAAATGCCTCACAAATCCCCTCAACGTTTCTCAGAGCGCCTATGTTTTTGCGCGACCATGTCGATCATAATTGCCTTGGTTGCCTTTGTTGTGGTTCCCCAAACTGCTCAGGCAGAAAATCTGGTTGAAGTTGGCATGGCTGAATCGGGCGGATCAACACAGATTGACACCCTGCAACTCAACAGCGATTACGAAATACAAATATTAATCGAAAATGATGTAGTACTCGGCGGTATTTCACTCGGTTTTGAAATTACGTCGGACGAGAATGCCTCATGGATGTGGAACAGCCAGCCAAGCGGGTACGGGCCTGATGGCCCCGGGACTGGAGGACAGTATTTAACCGTTGTTCCCGGTAGCCGCATGGATCCCAGCGATGACGTTTGGGATATGACAGATTTACTGGTTGTTGAAACCCAGATGGATGGTATCTCACCCGATACCGTTTTCCCCGGAGGAGTCGCCTTGTTTGCCGGTCTCCCCGCCGGCCCTCTGGAACATATGATGTCAGTTCATTTCACGCCATTGACGGTGGGCGATCAAGGCCCCGTCGGACATATCTGTATTGATTCGGTACAGGTTGGTGTGGGTGGTAACTTTGTTTTTGTAAACTCATTGGGATCTACCTTCCCGCCTACTATTTCAGGCCCATTTTGCTGGCCGGTGGCGCTGGCCTGTCCGTTTGACTCCGACGCCGATGGCTATGGCGATCCGGGGCATGCCGAGAATGAATGCCCCGATGATAACTGTCCATCAGTTTATAACCCCGATCAGGCGGATGTCGATGGGGATGGCTATGGCGATGTTTGCGATAATTGCCCCGATATAAACAACCCTCAGCAGAACAACTCTGATGGTGATACTTATGGAGATCTGTGCGACAATTGCCCCGATGTGACTAACGAAAACCAACTTGATACCGATGGTGATGGTTTTGGCGATTTATGCGATAACTGCCCCGACGTTGACAACGTTAATCAGGCCGATTCCGATGGTGACAATATCGGTGACTTATGCGATGCCTGCCCGGACGACCCTGACAATGATATTGACGGCGATGGTTTTTGTGCAGACGCCGATAACTGTCCAACCATTTACAATCCGAATCAGGATGATTTTGACCTTGACGGAACCGGCGATCCGTGTGATAACTGCCCGGTCCTCGCCAATGCCAATCAGGCCGATGTTGATGGCGACAATGTGGGGGATCTGTGCGATAACTGCCCCGACGTTGCCAACCCTAATCAGGACGATATCGATAATGATGGTATAGGGGATGCTTGCGATGCTTGCCCCACCGACCCGGACAACGATATTGATGGTGACGGACATTGCGCCGATGCCGACAATTGCCCCACAATTTACAACCCGACTCAAGCCAACTCCGATGGGGATACCTATGGCAATTTGTGTGACAACTGCCCAACCGTAACCAATCA
>JAUUYJ010000179.1 GCA_030588275.1 Candidatus Zixiibacteriota bacterium
GATATATCAATGAAAAATATTTAAAAGGGATCTGTCGCAAATCGCGCATTGGGCATAAGGATCTGTTCGGACCGGATATGGAACTGGGCCGGTGGCTTCGCACCAAGCCGACCGCGATTACAATCAACGATATTCTGTTTGTTCATGGTGGCCTCTCCTCCAATCTGGCTAACCGGGAGTTAACTATAGGAAAAATAAATCAGATCACGACTGAGGCTCTGGATTTAACTTCATCCCGTTTATCGTTTTCAGATATGCCAAAATTTCTTTTCGGTTCTCTCGGACCGTTTTGGTACCGGGGTTATCATTATGAAATGCCCAACCGCTACCCGATGGCAACGACTGAAGAGATAGATGATATCCTGGCTTATTATGAGGTGCAGTCAATTGTCGTCGGCCATACTGAGACTGATAGCCTCGGTGGAATTTTTAATAATAAAATATTCCCCATTGATGTTCCGGTGGATGAGTTAGACGGCTTCCAGGCTCTCCTCTGGCAACAGAATGCTTTCTATAGAGTTAGTTCAGACGGGGGTTTGCATAAATTGGACTGAGTTAGCCCGAATTATATGCCTATTTTTATTTACCCCCCCCCTTTATTATAAGGCCCGGTCGGTCGATAATAGTTATAGCCTTTAAATTCAGGGGATTTCTATGGGTATCTTAAAAGCCAAAACCGGAAATTCTGAGAAGTCAGTTAAATCAGATCCGGACAAATCGATGTATATTTCCGATTCCAAAATTGATCGAGACGGAGTTGCTTGGAAAAAGAAGGGACTATGGATTCGAGAAGAACATCTGGGTAAGCTGAAAGTGATTGGTCATTTTAAACAGAAAAAAACTAACGAGCTGGTGGATGAAGCGATCAGCAAATATATCAGCCAATCATGGGATAATTCGATGGCTATCGAAAAAATGGTCAAAGGTGAAAAACAGTAACGATCAATTTTTGATCCAAATGGTAAATGACAATGGCCGTTAGCGAAGAACAAAAAAATGTCGTTCTGGATGAACTACTCCAACAATTGCCGCTCATGGATGTGGATGCTATTAAAGCTGAGTTCGTCGGTTGGCTTCAACAGGTGGAATTTCCTCTTGGAAAAATAGAAAACATTGCAGAAAAGTCACTCGATAATATAGAGGATAAAACTGGCGGCTGGAGCAAAAGCATCAAGGTTTTCCCGACAGTTGAAGAGGATAGAAGTCTGATTAAAGGGATTAAGGTCCGCTTATCTCTGCAACTTTACACCGAGAAGAATCGTTACCTGATCACCATCTGGGAATCGATGAATCCCAAATCGCGTGAGCATTACATTCTGTGCGTCAACGTCAACTGGGATGAAACCGAACTACGCCTTCAGAAAAATCTGGAGACGATATATACCGGTCGCTTTAATCGCTCCCTGCGTGCCCAGCACACCATCTGGGCGCAAAATTTTCAGGCCGGCCAGCTGGGTGAGGGGTTAGATGCCGCCGCTGTGGCAATTTTATCCTACGAGTTGAAGAGTGATCCTCCCGAACCGGCTCAGGAACTCAAAATCGAAATTTCTAATATCCACCCAACCAATCTCCCTGAAAAAGAGCTGTAACCATCTTCGAAATATAATTTATCGCATCTTGGCTTTTAATTCTTATTGATTGCAAAGTAGGCCAAAATCGGATAATTAAGAAGGGTTTGTGAAACGGTTGATGACAGGCTACCTTTGGTGCAGTTTGGTGCCTCTACTATAAATGATTAAAATCAGACCACCAATCAGCAAAAATATCCCAAACGACAGGCCGATGTAATCCCCATGCGATGGCCCCACATGCAGATACCCCTCTGCCGGATTATCAGGATTATAATAAACCAAAACCCCTGCCCCCGGAGGGTACGGTGCGATCGATTTGATGGCGACTTCGCGCCTTTTGGCCTTGGAGCCAAAACCGGGGATGAGCAAATTATCCTGCGCTTGATAAGGTTGGTTTAATACGGTATAGGCAAATTTAATCTCAGGATGAAAGGCCCTCTCCCCGGTCACATCCGATTCCAAAACATGTCCGGTCACGGTCGGCCAAAAAAGTTTGACCCGTTCATTTTTGAGCTGAGTTCCCCGAGTGATGGAAAGAAAGAGACCGACACCGATTATGACCACCGCAATCAACGCAACCCTTTTGGCAAACTTTGCAAATAGGGAGACCAAAATGACCAGCGACGATGTCAGTAAAATTATAAATTCAGTCATATCTCATATCGTGACAAAAGTTCAATCGGCGATTATCAGCTACCACTTCCATCCTGCCTTCGGGCGGGCGGTTGATATAGGTATTCAAAATAGACGCGCAGTTTGGCCCCGCGTCCGGAACTGTACTTCATTCTCAGCTTGGCCTGATGCCCTTCTTCGGTGACGAGAAGATATAGCCCCATGTTGACGACACGCACTTTTTCTACTCCCTCCCCTGCCCCCTCCGGGAGGTCAACCGGCAAATCCCCTATCTGTTTGGCCGAACCAAGTTCATAAATACGGGTATTGCGATTAACCGGACTCAACCGAGCCGGAGAACAAAGGAAGAATTGGCTATCTTTTGAAAAAATGTAGAAGTCGTTAGCCAGATCGTTAGTCGATGAATATTCTGCCTGCGCTAGTGAAAACCCGTCACGCATACCGGTGTGAGACAGCCCCATTGCAATTTCTCCCCGGGCAACGGTGACCAGCTCAACTTCGTTAGACGGCTGACTCAAGGTTCCATCACTATTGACGGTCCGAATATGTACATAATAATAAAGCGCGTTTTCGATCCCCTTTATCTCGTACGTTTCGTGATTCGGGTTTCCCTCAACATCACCCGGATAGGTCAGCTTGTTAAACGGTTCGATCCCCTCAGGCAAGGCACCATTCTCGCTCATCGTTTCAAGCGGCGCCGGCAACAGATAGATATTGAAACCGCGCAATATCCGTGTCCCTTTACATCCCGGATTCCACCCAATTTTGGCATACTTGCTCGAAATCGAATCGATGACCAAACCCTTCGGACTGCACGGATACTTGACCGCCGTCTCAATCTCTTTTGGAGGACCGCAGGAAAGTACGGCAAATATCAACAGACTACAGAAAAGGGTGATGACAACAAATTTCTTCACGACAATACCTCTGCTAAATTTAGTCACTTGCAGGTTATACAGCATCTCATTAAGTCTGGTCGAATTTAGATATTCCGTTTGAGTGGTCCTGAATATTCAAAATCTGCATTACCCAGTTTTCGCATCCGTTTTTGCGTGGTCATCTCTTCGTATGCGTGGGCAATCAGACCGGGCACTCGTGAGATAATAAAAAATCCTTTTCCCAAACGCCAGTCAAATCCCATATCCGAGATAACCGCCGCTATCGCCCCATCAACATTTATCGGTAGTTTCCGTCCAGTCGTTTTTTCAAGTTCCAGTTCAATCGCTTTAGCCAGTTCGGTATGCTTTCCGGAAAATTGAAGCGAATCGGCGATTTCAAATAACTTTATCGTTCGCGGATCGGTCTCATGCAAGCGGTGGCCAAAACCGGGCAAGCGTGTTTTGGCTTTCTTCATTTCGGCCACAATTCCAGTCGCCAGATCTGATGGAGCCCCACCCCTGGAGACCAACTCCTGCATAATGCGAGCCGACTGCTCAATCGCTCCACCATGACTATCACCAATCACCAAAACGCCACCGGCGACGGCAGAGTTCAAGGAGTTACCACCGGAGATAACGTTTCGCGTTCCCAAAACCGATGGCGGCGAAGCACCATGATCGACCGAGGAAACCAGAATCGCCTCCATCATCCGAGCCTCTTTTTCATTCGGGAGTTCCCCCCGGAGGATCAGATAAACTGTCTGCGCAAAAGTAAGTTTTTCCATCATCTCGACAATATCATAACCGCGTACGTTTATTTTTCCCGGTCCGATATCGGTAATTGCTGTTTGCCAACTATTAGAGCCCATCTGTTTCTATCCTCATATCCTGTATGGTGTCATTGTCGGTCGTCCCGTCCGGGTCGATCGACTGGTTTCTGGCAAAGATCATCCAGCCGTTTTTAAGATCACTTAAGGGCAGTTGAAATATTGTCTCAATTGACCTCTGCCACTCAGCCGACGATTCCTTGAGCATCAAGAGCCGTTGTAAGCCAAAATTATACATCAAATATCCGCAGAACGAAGCGGACATTGCCCGCCGGTCAGAAAACCCCAATTCCTCAAACTGCTCATTATCCCCCAAAATATCCAGCGTAGCGATCTTATCCGAATTGTTGAGACGATTGGTCTTATCATGATAATTCAGGCCGGAAAAATCGAGAAGGTGCGGTATCCCCTCGTTGACAACTTGAAACGGCCCCTGCCCGACCCCTTTTTGCTCAAGCAGATATTTGGTCAGTTGGTATCCGTATGGATAACCTCCGCCCCAATGAATCTCGTGCTTGAAGGAAAAAGGAGAGTCCTGCCCAGTGATATTGAGGCATTCAAGCATACCGGAATAAACATACAGACTGATTTTGTCTTCAGGAATCGGCATTTCCAGGAGGTCGCACAGCTCACCCAAAAACCGACTATACGAGCGTCCGATAAGTTCCTTCTGGCTGAAATATTTTGACTCAGGCGAGATATAAAAGACAAATCGGCCATGTTCATATTGAAGAAATTTGTCATATCCAGAACGGTCAATCTTGGGGGTATCATCGCAGGCCGATAGAGTAACAATTAATAAGCAGGCGATAATTGTCGCGAGTGTTTTTGAACTCTTCGTCATGATCAAAATTTACTCTTTCTTATCCGGTTGGTCAACCGGTGAATTTGAAATAAAAAGACTCATGAACTCATAGGTTTCTATCAAAAAACCGCCCTTATAATATAGGGCGGCTTTTCTTAAGGCAATTATTTCTCAGCTTAATTATAACCGTCAGACAACTTTTTCGTAGGTCAGGGCACGGGTGGGACAAAATTGCGCACAAGCCGGAGCACCACCACACAGATCGCACTTGATTGTCTGCTTATGCACCTCATCAAACAAGGCACATCCGTACGGGCAGGCGGCAATGCAGGCGACACAATCGACGCACCGTTCCCGGTCAAGGTCAATCGCCCCGGTCTCTTCGTTTCTGGTCAAAGCATCAAACAGACAGGATTTAACGCAGGCGGCATCGTCGCACTGAAGGCAGGTTACCGGAACAAATTTGTCCGGTGCGTAAGAGATCGGATAAATCCGACTCCGACCCGGTTTCTGATTTTCGGTATGGGTAAAGGCACAGGCCAATTCGCAGGTCCGACAGCCGGTACAGAGTGACGGGGTTACCTTAAATTCATATTTCATAGCGCCACCTCCTGAGCCTTGTCAACCAACGCACCCATCTTAACGGACAGATCGCGACGCTTGCAGGCGTCGCAGGTGGTGAAATAGCTGGGTGGGAGATCCCGTTTTTCGATAAGATAATCGGCAAAGTCACGGGTAATCGTTTTCGTACCGCAACTACTGCAGGGAACAAGATCGAAGGTCTTCTTCCAAATGGTCCGACTGCCATTATTGTCGGCAAAAGGAATGACATCGGTCGGAC